>JAILCU010000031.1 GCA_024690405.1 Bacteroidales bacterium | reverse complement strand
CCAGTAGTAAGGTATGCCACCAAGAATCATGTAAAGCTCCAGAACGTCTTTTCTGCCAAGTGCAAGATTGGCACTTTTAGCGAAGAGCTCGCACTCCCGGAGCGTGAAGGGAACGAGTTTTATACGATTGGTAAGCCTTCCACGAAGACCTCCCTTGTCCTTTAAGAGCTTCTTGCTGATCCATGAGGTAGCACTGCCGCATACTATGAGTACGATGTCCTTTTCCCGTCGTGCTGTAGCCCATCCGTTCCAGAAGTTCTCCAAGGCACCGATAAGGTTCCCCTTGGGTGTGTCCATCCACGGAAGCTCGTCGATGAAAAGAATTTTCTTGCCAGCCGGAGCGTTGTTGATGACTTGCTTCAGCAGCTCGAAGGCTTCAATCCATGTTTTGGGTATGGCGCACTTTGTCATGCCTGCCGTCACCAGAGAGTTTCGGAATGCCGTCAGTTGCTGACGAAGCGTTCCTTTTGCAACTCCTGTGTGCTGAAAGCAGAAGTTGTAGTTGAAAGTTTCTCTGATGAGATACGTCTTACCCACACGCCGTCTGCCATAGACGGCACAAAACTGCGACTCCTCTTTGTCAAGAAGCTCCAGCAGTTCACGTTGTTCCTTTTCACGCCCGATAATCATGATGACATTTGTTTTATTAAAATCCGCTGCAAATGTAGCAAAAAAGTTTCTATAACCAGCGGAAAAGCGTAATTTTCTTTATGTTTCCGCTGAAAATAGAGCATTTTTAACATAACCCAATAAGTAAGAGGCTATTCTTGGTCATAATTCTGTATAATGGCTTGATGTAAGACCTCCAAAAAAACGAAATGTTATAATTCTATAGAGTTTGTTCAATTAAGCGTGTAAGCTCACCTTGTACTCTTGCATCATAGTTGTCACGGAGTGAAACGGCCAATGATAGCCTGTCCACACAATCGGTGTACGTACCAATCATGGTAACAGGCGGGTATTTCCATGCCTCAATGATGATGTTGCCGTCGAACTCATTAGGACGTACCAAGGTTCCTGTACTCCTGAAGTCACGGAGCTGTTTGACGGTCATCATAATAATCCTTTCCGGGTCACTCTTCACAAACGCCATGTACAGTGGCTTGCCTGTGGCATTGTCAAGCGCAAGCAGCACGCCGAAGCTGCGTCCCCAATAGGTCGTGTCCAGATGCACGAAACCCTCACCGGACAGAGGTGGCTGTTCCCATTCACGCTTGATGTCGTGAAGCCTACGCTTGACGGTGGATACACTCTTACCAAAGCGTTTGGAAAGCTCCTCGATTGTCTGTTTCTCCTGCTGATAAGCATTCCAAAGCTCATCTCCGCTAACATCTCTTCCTGCACGGAACTGGTAGCCACAATACTGGCATTTATACAACTGTACGCCCTTGCGCACTCCATACTTAATTGTGTGCTTGCTCCTGCACACAGGACATTCTTTCTTGTTCATACTAACTCTGTTTCCTGGCTTTTGAAATGCCTGCAAAGTTAGTATTTATCGGGCTCCAGCGCATGTTCTAACCTGCAAAATGAGCTATTGAGCAATTTCGACCGTCGATTTATGCCCTGAAACGTTTGAAACTCTCAAAACCCTTGTGGGAATCGGTATTTGAACGGGGTTGCACCCTGCAAAATGAGCTATTGGTCGGATTTTACTAAAAAAGCACGCAAAAAGAAAAGGCGCTCATAATGAACGCCTTACGTGATATTTTGTAATTGAGTGTATTCGATGCTAATCGGGATTTACTTTCCCACGCAGAATCTACTTTCCCACGCAGAAATTCTTAAAGATATTTCCGAGAACTTCGTCGGGCGTGATGGCACCGCCGGTAATTTCTCCCAGATAGTTGAGCGTCATGCGGAGTTCTTCGGCCAAAAGGTCGCCGCTCAGCCGTTCGTCCATCCCTTTCAGCACCCGTTGAATGCATTCTTCCGCTTTTATGAATGCTTCATAATGCCGGACGTTGGTCACGACGATATCCTGTTCGGAGAAAGTGTTGAGGTCAGCCGCTTCATAGATGGCTTCTTCGAGTTGGTCAATGTGTCGGTCGTGTTTGGCAGCGATCTTGATATAGGTACATCTGGGATGTTCTCTCAAGTCGGGAAGAGGGAAACGGATGTCTATGTTCTTATCGATTTTATTTTGTATGATTATCAATCGCTTATCTTTTGTTGCCTGAAGTATTTCTTTAATATCTTCAGAGGCTGGCTCCTGGTCAATGATCCATAGCACGATACGGGCTTTTTCTATGGCGTCAAGAGAGCGTTGGATTCCGATCTGTTCGACCGCATCGGTCGTTTGACGGAAACCGGCGGTATCGATAAAACGGAATTGCACGCCATGGATTTCCATCACGTCCTCGATCGTGTCACGAGTCGTGCCATGAACATCAGATACAATCGCACGTTCATCCTTGAGCAAATGGTTCAAAAGCGTGGATTTTCCGACGTTTGTCTTTCCTGCGATAGCCACGGGAATTCCTTGTTTCAAAGCTCGGCCCGTCTCGAAACTTCTCACGAGTTTGTTTAAGTGACTGTCAATATTCTTTGCAAGAATCAGCAACTCTCCACGGTCGGCAAACTCCAGATCTTCGTGGTCTGAAAAGTCCAGTTCCAGCTCAAGCAGCGAGGTGAGGTGGAGCAGTTGCTCGCGCAGTCGGCTGAGTTCATTACTAATCCCCCCACGCAGTTGACTGATGGCTAACTGGTGGGTTGCTTTGTTGCGGGACTCAATGAGGTCTGCTACAGCCTCTGCCTGACTGAGGTCCATCTTGCCGTTGAGAAATGCCCGTTGGGTATATTCACCGGGTCGGGCCATTCTCGCGCCTTCTCTGATGAGCAGTTCCAGAAGCTTGTTCAGAATATAAGATGAGCCGTGGCAGGAGAACTCCACACAATCTTCGCCTGTGTAGGAGTGCGGTGCACGGAAAAGCGTCACGACCGCTTCGTCAAGGTACTGTTCACCCCCTTCAGTGTCTGACGATAGGATAGGGGAGAGAATGGCCTTACGCGAAGGGGTTGTCGCTTTAATGTTCTTACAAATGCGACAGGCAATAGGTATAGCCTCGGGACCGCTCATGCGAACAACCCCGATGGCTCCTCCGGGTGCGGTAGCGATGGCACAAATCGTATTCGTCAATGACGGATTCATCATTCTTGTTCTCTCACCTTCCATTTAATAATCTGATTCAACTTTCGCAAGTGGCTAAATTGCTGGTTGCCAAGTGTCTAATATCAGTCATAAATCTTTTTTTTCGAGTCATCGAGCTTGCTCGGATCTTAAATCCCTTAAACCGCGAGCTTGCTCGCACCTTAAACTCTTAAACCGCGAGCCCCGCTCGCACCTTAAACCCCTTAAACCGCAGCTGAAGGCTGCACCTTAAACCCCTTAAACCGCAGCCGGAGGCTGCACTGTTAAATTCTGTCCAAAACAATCTTGATGAGTCCGTCTATAGTGCCCTTGTAGCCCGTGTTGGCCTCGCCTGCCAGACGATTGGCAATAACCATGCAACAGGTCATGGCCTTGTGCCCCATCAGTCGCGCCAAACCGGCAAGTGCACTGCTTTCCATTTCGAAGTTGGTGATTTTCCATCCTTTGTATTCAAAGGACTCAACTTTGGCGTTCTGGTCGGGGTCGGCCAGAGGAATACGCAGCTCGCGTCCTTGCGGGCCGAAGAATCCGCCGCAGGCGATCGTGACACCGTGCACCATGTCCTCTTTGGCTACGCGTTCGATGAGTTCGGCGTTGGCATCGATGACATAGGGGGCACAGAGCAACGGATTCCAATGCATGTGCTCCTTGAAAGCCTCCTCGAAGTCCAGATCGCAGACCTCGTTGCGGCCGGCATAGAAATTAAGAAGTCCGTCGAAGCCGATGCTCTTGCAAGAAGCGATATAGGTTCCCACGGGGGTATTGGGCTGCAAGCCGCCGCAAGTGCCGATGCGGACCAGCTCCAGTGAACGCAGCTGTTCATTCGCCGTGCGGGTGGAGAAATCGATATTGGCCAGCGCATCCAGTTCGTTCATCACGATATCGATGTTGTCGCAGCCGATACCCGTGGAAACGACAGAAATACGTTTACCTTTATACCAACCCGTGACCGTGTGAAATTCACGACTCTGAATATCACATTCGAGACGGTCGAAATGCGCGGCCACCGTCTGTACGCGTCCCGGATCACCGACGAGGACGACTTTATCGGCCAACTGTTCGGGACGGACATGCAGGTGAAATACGCTGCCGTCACCGTTGATAATGAGTTCAGAAGGAGCAAATACTTTTTTCATAGCGTAAGCGTTTTAGGATTTATCTGTGCAAAGATAGCGTTTTATTTTGATATATGTCTCTTTTTTTATGGAAAGTTCATAAATATTTGTCGGCAGAGACGTTTATTTCATATAAATTGTGTACTTTTGCGCCGTTTTTCGAAAGTTAATGTGGATAACAACTCACACAAAAATAAGCAAAAATGAATAAAATTGTTGCCAAAGAGCAATTTTCAGAGAAAGTCTTTAAGTTGGTGGTCGAAGCACCGCTGATCGCCAAGGCACGTCGTGCAGGTCACTTTGTCATCGTTCGCGTAGGTGAAAAAGGCGAACGCATGCCGTTGACCATTGCTGATTCCGACACCCAGGCCGGCACAATCACCCTTGTGGTGCAGAAAGTGGGCGTGAGCTCCACCAAACTCTGCGACCTCAACGTGGGTGATACGATCACCGACGTGGTGGGCCCTCTGGGCAAGGCTACACACATTGAGAACTTCGGAACAGTGGTCTGTGCCGGAGGTGGTGTTGGCGTGGCTCCGATGCTTCCCATCATCAAGGCCCTGAAAGATGCCGGCAACCGCGTCATCAGTGTCCTGGCCGGGCGTTCCAAAGACCTTATTATATTGGAGGATGAGGTCAGCCGTTATTCCGACGAAGTCATCATCATGACCGATGATGGTTCTTATGGTCAGAAAGGTGTGGTCACTGTGGGTATCGAACAAGTCATCCAGCGTGAGAAAGTGGATAAGGTTTTTGCCATCGGCCCAGCTATCATGATGAAGTTCTGCTGCCTGTTGACGAAGAAATACGGTATTTCCACCGATGTGTCATTGAACACCATTATGGTTGACGGTACAGGTATGTGCGGCGCTTGCCGTATCACCGTTGGGGGAAAGACGCGTTTTGTCTGCGTCGACGGCCCCGAGTTCGACGGTCACGAAGTGGACTTCGACGAAATGCTCTCCCGCATGACCGCATTCCGCCCCGAGGAGCAGGAAGCTCTTGCGGCATTCAATGCCCATCAGGCAGGGCAGGCCATTGAGACGGTTGCTCAACCTGCATCGCAGACTCTTGCTGCCGCTCCGGATGCCGAAACCTTTGATGATCAATCGCTCACTGACCGCAACGCCCCCTGGCGCGAGGAGTTGCGCAAGAGCATGAAAGCGAAGGAACGTACGGCCATCAAGCGCGTGCAGATGCCGGAACTGGATCCTGTGTACCGTGCTACAACGCGTACCGAAGAAGTCAACAAGGGACTTACAAAGGAACAGGCGTTGGTCGAGGCCCGACGTTGCCTTGATTGTGCCAAACCGACCTGTATGGAAGGCTGTCCCGTGAATATCCAGATTCCTGCTTTCATCAAGAACATCGAGCGCGGCAATTTCCTTGGCGCGGCAAAGGTCCTCAAGCAGACTTCCGCACTGCCCGCGGTATGCGGCCGAGTTTGCCCGCAGGAGAAACAGTGTGAGAGTCGCTGTATCCATCTTAAGATGAACGAACCCGCTGTGGCGATCGGTTATCTCGAACGTTTCGCGGCAGACTACGAGCGCGAGAGCGGAAATATGGCAATTCCTGAATGTGCCCCTGCCAACGGCAAGAAAATCGCCGTTGTCGGTTCGGGTCCTTCCGGACTCTCCTTCGCTGGGGATATGGCCAAATTGGGCTATGAAGTCACTGTCTTCGAGGCCTTGCACGAAATTGGCGGCGTATTGAAATACGGTATTCCCGAGTTCCGTCTCCCTAATGCAATTGTAGATGTTGAAATCGCCAACCTTGAAAAAATGGGCGTGCGGTTTGTCAAGGACTGCATCATTGGCAAGACCATCACGGTGGAACAGCTCGAGGAGCAGGGCTTTGCGGGGATCTTCGTAGGTTCCGGTGCCGGTCTGCCCAACTTCATGAATATCCCGGGCGAGAATCTCAAGGGCATTCTTTCGTCCAACGAATACCTCACGCGTGTCAATCTGATGGATGCATCCAGTGCCGACTCTGATACACCGATCCATCGTGCCAAGAGTGTGATGGTCGTCGGTGGCGGTAATACGGCAATGGATTCCTGCCGCACGGCCAAGCGTTTGGGTGCGGAGCGTGTGTTCATCGCCTATCGCCGTTCCGAGGCAGAAATGCCTGCCCGTCTCGAAGAGGTGAAGCACGCCAAGGAGGAAGGCATCGAATTCCTCACCTTGCACAATCCCGTTGAATATCTTCCCGACGAGCAGGGAAATGTGCGCGCCGTCGTTCTTCAGAAGATGGAACTTGGCGAGCCCGATGCCAGCGGACGCCGTTCGCCGCAACCCATCCCCGGGGCCACCGAGACGATCGAAATTGATCAGGCGATTGTTGCCGTGGGCGTATCGCCTAACCCCATCGTGCCCACCAGCATCGAAGGCTTGGAGCTTGGCCGTAAGAACACCATTGTCGTGGGCGAGAACATGCAAACGAATCTTCCTACGATCTTCGCCGGTGGCGATATCGTTCGCGGGGGTGCTACCGTGATTCTGGCCATGGGCGACGGCCGTCGTGCGGCTCAGTCGATGCACGAATATCTCCTTTCTAAATAAGCACCCTTCATGCTTCCGATGGTGGAGAGGCGCATCACCAAGCGTTTTCGAGTGGCATCAGCACGTTATCAGCTGATCGCTGACGGCGACCGCATCCTGGTGGGCCTTTCCGGCGGCAAGGATTCTCTCTGTCTGCTCGAACTGTTAGCCAGACAGTCGCGTATCCTTCGTCCGCATTTTCAGGTGGAAGCAGTGCATATACGTGTGCAAAGCGTTCAGTACGAGGCTGATACCTCGTATCTGGACGCTTTTTGCAAGCGTCTCGAGGTGCCCTTGCACCTCATCACCACCTCGATCGCTTCTCCCGATGATGAGCGGAAAGAGGGTACAAAGCCCATCTGTTTCCTGTGTTCATGGAACCGTCGCAAGCAGTTGTTTGATTTTGCGCAGCGATTTGGTTTTAACAAAATCGCGCTGGGGCATCACCAGGACGATCTCCTTCATACGGCCTTGCTCAATCTCACCTTCCAAGGTCATTTCTCCACGATGCCTGTCCGTCTGAAGATGCAGAAGATGCCCCTCGAGATCATCCGTCCGTTGTGCATGGTCACTGAAGAGGATATCCGGGTGTATGCCGCTGACAGAGGCTATCTTCCGTTGAAAAAACAATGTCCGCATGAGCGGGATTCTCATCGTGCCGATATGGCTGAGTACTTTGAACGCCTCCAGCAACTCAACCCTGAGGCGCGCTATTCTCTTTGGCATGCCTTGGAGGCGGAGGGAAAACTTGTCGAGGCTTGATTGCCGACTCTTAAATAACCTTAATTGTCAGTGCGCGTACATCCTCTGTCCGCAGAAAATGACTACTTTTGTCATTTGAAACATAGAAATCCATTCATGAGACTCCGATCTTTCTGCATTTTAGCGCTTCTGGCAACTCCTTTGTTTATTCATGCCCAACGGCGTAAGTCTAAGACGCCAGCTATTCCCGTAACAGAACAAGTTCAGCAGGCCCTTGCCGTCTATGACTTCGACCGGGCCGACGAATTGCTGGAGACAGAGATGGCGGCACTCACCCGCAAACACAAATCCACCGCACACCTTGATTCCCTTATGCGACGTGTGCGTCAGGGACAGGCCAAGCTTCATGCCACAGAGCGTATCGTGGTCATTGACAGCGTGGTATGTCCGCGCGAACAGATGCTGGAGCAAATACGCCTGAGTCGCGAGAGCGGACGGCTCGACAAGTATGCCTCCTCTTTCCTCGTCAGCGACAGGAGTGAGGCTGTAGTCTATGAGAATGAGCTTTCCAACAAGCGTTATTTTGCCCTCCCGCAAACCATGCATCTGGCTTTTGCGGATAAAATAGGTGATCAATGGTCTGACCCTGTGGAGTTGAAGGGCCTCAATATCGATGACGGGCAACAGAACTATCCCTTTCTCCTCTCCGACGGTCTCACGCTGTACTATGGCGCCAAGGGCCCTGAGAGTTTCGGGGGTTACGATATCTTCGTCAGTCGTGCCGATGGTGAGGATGGCACGTTCCTTGCCCCTGAGAATGTAGGTTTCCCCTACAATTCTCCTGCCAACGACTACCTCCTGGCCATTGATGAACTCAACCGGTTGGGGTGGTTGGCTACCGACCGCTATCAGTCGGAAGGCAATGTGTGTATCTATGTTTTTATTCCCAATGAGACCCGTGAAGTTTACGGCGACGACGTTACTGCGGAGCAACTTCGTGCTTTTGCACGCCTAAGTTCCATACGCGACACATGGAATAATGCCGCTTCAGAGAAGGAGACGCAAGGGGCTTTGCAGCGTCTGGCTGATGTCCGCAGCGGCAAGGCTTTGGGCGAAAAGCTCAATCAACATGATTTTCATTTCGTGATAGACGACCATCACACCTATACCGCTCTCGACGACTTCCGTTCTCCCGAGGCGCGTCAACTGATGCAGCAATGGCTTTCTCTCAACAATACACACGCGACTGACGCCGTCATGTTAGAACGTCTGCGCGACAACTATGCGACAGCCTCTCCTGCACAGCGTCAGCAGTTGGCTCCCACCATCCGTAGGATGGAAGCCGTTTTTTACCCTCGGCAGCGACAACTTGACCACTTGGCCAAGACGATCCGCAACAAAGAGATTGCCGTTTTTTAAGAAATGAACGCTGGGCTGTTGCCGAACGCTCTGGCATCCTCTTTGCTCGTCTTCTCAAGTTCTGCCACATATCATTAAGGTTTTTTGAAGAAGACCGCTCCGTCGTTAGCGGTCAATCTTTACATTGTTTTGCACAAAAAAGTTTTGCAAAAATCCCTCCAACCCTCCACACCCTAGTAACCATGCGGGGTTTGGGTGTGGAGGGTGTGGAGGGTTGGGCAAAACTATGCGCTCTTAGAGACCTGCAAGTCACCTCGGGCTCTCACTCTTATTCTGTATTATTGCTGTCCGGTAAAACTTTTTTTATTCTCATATTTACTGAGAGTGACGATAGACATGAACCCCTTAAACCCGTAAAACGCTTTTTCCTGCAAAAAAAAGTTTTTGCGAAAACAAGTTCCACGTTCCACGAAACGCCCGAAACCCGCATAGATAACGGGCTTTGAGAGATTGAAAGTTCCTTGATACATGAAAAGCCCGCCACGTTTCACAACGGAGCGGGCTTTCGGTTCATGAAAACTACAATGATTATTAATTCTGTGGTGGCTGCGATAAAACGATTGGGTATCGTTTTAGAAGCAGACTTCTCAGCGCTCAGAGTCTGCAAGACATGTTTATCATAGTCGCAGCAGACGACAATAAGCGCGTGAGGGCAAGCTGC
>JAILCU010000014.1 GCA_024690405.1 Bacteroidales bacterium | reverse complement strand
GGTGAAGAGTTCTTTCAGTTCCGAGAGTCCTACGCCGCCCACCATGGAAGCCACTATCTGACGTTTGTAGTCGAGGATTCCTTTCAGTTGGTCCACCAGTGGTTGCAGTTTCCAGGGCTTCACGGCCAGCACCACGACGTCTGCGTCCTTGGTGCAGACGCGGTTGTCCGTTGTCGTGCGCATAGCAGGCTCTTTGGCCTTTATGCGCTCCAGCTTCTCGGGATGAGTGTTGCTGATGCAGATGTCCTCGGGCTTCACGAGGTTGCTCTGTGCGAGGCCGAAGGCCAGCGCGCTGCCGATGTTTCCGGCTCCTATAATGGCAAATTTCATTGTTTGTTGTCTTTTTGTCGGATTTCTACTCGACGAATCTTTCCGCTGATGGTCTTGGGAAGTTCGTCCACAAACTCGATGATACGGGGATATTTGTAAGGCGCAGTCTCGCGCTTCACGTGCTGCTGCAGCTCCTTGATGAGGTCGTCGCCCGCTTTGTCTTTCCATTCCTTGCCCAGGACGACGGTGGCTTTTACGACCATACCACGAATGTCGTCGGGAACGCCAGTAATAGCACATTCCACGACGGCGGGGTGCGTCATGAGTGCACTCTCGACCTCGAACGGACCGATGCGGTAGCCGCTACTCTTGATGACGTCGTCAATACGCCCTTCGAACCAGTAGTAGCCGTCTTCGTCTCGCCACGCCACATCACCTGTGAAGTAGTAGCCGTCATGCCAGGCATTGCGTGTCAGTTCAGGGTCACGGTAGTATTCCTTGAACAGACCGATGGGTTTGCGGTCACCAACCTTCACCACGATTTCGCCTTTTTCACCGTCCTCACAGGGCGTTCCGTCGGGCTTAAGCAAGTCTATTTGGTATTGTCCGTTGGGCTTGCCCATAGAGCCGGGTTTGGGCTCCATCCAAGGCATCGTGCCAAGGGTCATCGTCGTTTCAGTCTGTCCGAAGCCCTCCATCAGACGGATACCCGTTTGCTCCAGAAACTTATCATATACGGCCGGATTCAGCGCCTCACCGGCCGTGCAGCAGTAGCGCAGACTCGACAGGTTGTAGCGCGAAAGGTCTTCGCGGATCATGAACCGATAGATGGTGGGAGGGGCGCAGAACGAGGTCACGTGGTATTTCTCCATCTGGCGGAGCAGGCGGTCGGCATCGAATTTCTCGTGGTCGAAGACGAAGACCGTGGCGCCGGCAAACCATTGCCCGTAAAACTTACCCCATACGGCCTTGCCCCAACCCGTATCAGCTACGGTCAGGTGCAGCGAGTCTTCCGAGAGATTGTGCCAGAAGACGCCCGTCGTCAGGTGTCCCATGGCGTAGAGGAAGTCGTGGGCCACCATCTTGGGTTCGCCCGAAGTGCCCGAGGTGAAGTACATCAGCATCGTGTCTTCGTTGTTGTTCACGAAGTTCGGACGCCGGTACGGTGCGGCCTGCCCAATCTCTTCGTGCCAATTGTGGAACGAGGCGGGGATATCATCGCCGCCGTCGGCAGCCACAGCCACGAGGGTCTCGACCGTTGGGCTCTCTGGCAGGGCGGCTTCCACCTGGCTCATCACATAAGCATCGTCCACACAGATGATTGCCTTGATGCTGGCACGTGTGTTGCGATAGACAATGTCATGCTTTGTCAGCATGTGTGTGGCTGGAATGACCACGGCGCCAAGTTTGTGCAGCGCCAGCATCGTGATCCACCATTCGTAGCGGCGCTTGAGGATAAGCATCACGGGATCGCCCTTACCGATGCCCAGGCTCTGCAGGTAAGCTGCTGCCTGGTCGCTCTCGGCTTTGAGCTGACCGAAAGTGGCGCGGCGCTCCACGCCTTCGTCGTTGGTCCAGAGCAGGGCCAATTTGTCGGGCGCCTCCTCCGCCCACGCGTCCATCACGTCGTAAGCGAAGTTAAAATGCTCTGGAATGATAAATTCCAAATGTTCGTTATAGTCCTCGTAAGACGTAAACGAGGTCTGTTTGAGAAAACGTTCTACCATAGTTTTTGTGTTGTTATCCTATTCCTCAAGTCTTATTCCACTGTGAAAGCGAGGAACCGCACAGCCTTGTTGCCCAAGGCTTTCATTCCGTGGGGATGATTCGAATCAAAATAGATGCTGTCGCCTTCACGCAGCGTGATGACTTTGTCGTCGATGTGCATTTCCATCGTGCCTTCCAGAACGAGGTTGAACTCCTGCCCTTCGTGTGTGTTCTTATATATCTTGTGTGCTTCGGGCTTAGGCTCTACGGTGACGATGAACACTTCCGCATCGCGTTGCACGAAGCCACTGCAAAGGCTTTCATATTTGTAGGCTTTGGTGCGCTCAATGCTCACGCCCTGACCCTTGCGGGTGACAAAATAGCTGCGCATATGCGCCTCTTCACCGAAGATCAGTTCGTCTGTTGACACACCATAGTGCTTGGCAATGCGCATCAACTTTGAGATTGTGATGTCTGCCTCTCCGCGTTCAATCTGCTCGTAAGTCTCCAGGGACAGTTCACACATCTCCGCAACTTCCTTAGCTTCAATATCGAGAGCGTCGCGCAAACCACGCAATCGTTGACCTATTTGTTTCAGTTGGTTGTCCATAAGGGAAGATGTAAAATTTAAAAAATATAAGAGTTAAAGATTTAAAGATTTAAGGAGTTATCCGGATTTGAGGACTTGCCCTATCGCGCTAAGTGCACTTTGTATTTGCTCAAAGGATAAAGCCCTTTCACTTGACGAGTTCGCTTTTCAGTTTGAGAATGAACTCATTGGCTTCTTCCATGCTCAAGCATAGCGGAGGCAGCAGTCTCAGGACATTTGTACCCGCACAGCCTGTGAACACGTGTTGGTCCATGAGCAGGTGCTGACGGAGTTCTTTGTAGGGGATGTCCAGTTCAATGCCTATCATCAGCCCGCGCCCGCGAACCTCTTTGATATGTGAACCTTCAGGACGCTCGGCCAGGGCACGCAGGTCTGCCATCAGTTGCTCGCCCACGCGCGCAGCATTCTCGATGAGGCCTTCGCCTTCAATGATGTCCAGCACCGCTAAAGCACCGGCGCAGGCCAGATGATTGCCGCCAAATGTGGTGCCGAGACGTCCATAGACCGCCTCGAATTGCGGACCGATGAGCACCCCACCCATGGGGAATCCGTTGGCAATGCCTTTGGCCACCGTGATGATGTCCGGCCGCACGCCCAGCCACTGGTGGGCAAAGAACTTACCCGAACGGCCGTAGCCACACTGGATCTCATCGCAGATGAGCACTGTGCCCGAAGCGTCGCAAGCCTTGCGCAAGCCTTGCATGAACTCAGCCGTAGCCATTTGTATGCCGCCCACGCCTTGGATGCATTCTACAATCACTGCAGCCACGTCCCCTTTTGCCAGTTCCGTTTCCCAAACTTTCAAGTCGTTCAGCGGCAGGTAGGTTACGTGACCGTTGTCGTTGATAGGCGCGATGATCTTCGGGTTGTTTGTCACCTCCACAGCCAGGCTCGTTCGGCCGTGGAATGCCTTCTGGGCTGAAAGCACACGGGTGCGTCCCGTGTGAAAAGAGGCTAACTTCAATGCATTCTCATTGGCCTCCGCGCCTGAGTTGATCAGGAACAGACGGTAGTCCTCGTAGCCGCAGGCACGTCCCAGACGCTCCGCCAACTCCGTCTGCAATTTGTTCACTACGGAGTTTGAGTAGAACCCCAACTGGCCTACCTGACGGCGGATTGCCTCTATATAGTGGGGATGGGCATGGCCCACTGAGATGACAGCGTGACCGCCATATAAATCAAGGTACTCGGTGCCTTTGTCGTCCCATACGCGACAACCTTGGCCGCGGACAACATGAATGGGGAATAAGGGATAGACATCAAATAATTGCATATCGTTGTGCTTATGCTTGAATACGTTTTGTATAAAATCGCTGCAAAGGTACGCATATATTTTGAAAAATGCCCCCTTTCACCTTATAAATCTTTTAATTTGTTATCTTACTATTTCCTAAAGGTCCAGAGGCTTTAAGTCTTGGAATACATCACCTCACGTCAAGTCGGGCAACCCTTCACGTCTTGAGGGGGCGCTCAAACTATCTCACGACCTCGCAACTTGACAAACAGTGAACAACGAATATGAAGTACTCTTAAACCAAACAAAAAAATACTTGCGTAAGGTTTGGGCAGGCTTTATTTTCAATTATTGGTGTCCGGGTAAATTTTATGGTCAAATTTGTTGCCAAGCCTGCTGTTGGTCATCCTTGTGAATCATCTCCCGTCTCTTTTGCACAGAAAAAGTTTTGCGAAAATCCCTCCAACCCTCCACACCCTAGTAACCATGCGGTTTTTGGGTGTGGAGGGTGTGGAGGGTTGTGGTTGCATACTCTCCACAAGATGCTCTTTTCTTGTCGTAGAGATTTATTATGGGCACTCTGTTAGTTTTATTTTGGGAAGTTAGATCTTTCTTTATTTCTTTGAACAAATGAACGCATAGTTTTGCCCAACCCTCCACACCCTCCACACCCGAAACCCGCATGGTTACTAGGGTGTGGAGGGTTGGAGGGATTTTGGAAAAACTTTTTTTGTGCAAAACAATATAGAACAATATAGCGATTGACCTCAAAAGTGGATCTTCAATGTCCGTTTTCGCCCGTTTTCAATTCTTGAAGACGAACTGAGCGGACTTCTTCAAAAGCCTTTAATGGTTTTGGGCAGAAGCTATATAGCTATGAGGAAAGACCTATATAGGTATAGGGAGAAAACTATAAGGGTCCTAGTAAAAGTATGATAGAGCAAAAGTATGGTCAGGGCGAAAGCCAGAAACAATCAAGCAGGTATAGGATATAAAATGTATGGCTTCCAGCATAAGGTCGCTCAGCGTCATGCGTTTAGACACTCAGCGTCATGCATTTAGACGCTCAGCCTCGCACGTCAGGTCGTTCGGTCTTACACGTATGGACGTGCTTGGCATCAGCATGATGCCGCATCGCAGCACGTTTTTAAGATGAAGAAAAGATGAGGCCGATTCTATGGCTTGAAATGGGCGATTGTTTTCAATTGATCACCACTGTCGTCCATGAGGAAGAAATGAGGGTGACGAATGGTGCGGCCATTGACAGAAGCATGGCTATGAATGCTAAGAATGAGACGGCCTTGCCAATCTCGGAAGAGCATTCCATGGCCATAGTTTGGAGGCGTAAGAGGTTGGAGCTGCTGCATCCAAGGCCCGTTGATTGAGCCACTAGTTGAATAGGCGACCCCCATTGTGTAATCGTTGCCTTTCCAGCTGGTCCATATCATACCCAGACGTCCAGTTTGTGTACGAAACAGCCAGGGACCATCTGTTACGAGATTGGGCAGAGTGCCATCAGCACGAAAATGACGAGTGGGTGCAACGGAAGCTTTAATGGCTTCATCGGAATCGACGGTGATATCTGCATCCTTACTCCATGGGGAATCGCTTGCGCGGAAGAGCAGCTGGCTAGTGCCAATGGTGCCCGAGAGATCATCTTTGAGACGGATACTCTCCATTGTACCATCGAGGTTCTGCAACCATTCGTGACAATAAACCATGTAAGGATGACCGTCAGTGTCCACCCACAAGGTTCCGTCGAGAGTAGGTTTGTCTGCAGGGAGATAGACAGAATCTGACATGGTACGATACGGTCCGTCTGGACGATCACTCACCAAAACATGACAAGCTCGTCGTGGTATTCGTCGTCCGGCGACAGTATCTATGGTTACGGAATTGTTGGTAAAAGTGGCAAAATAGTAATAGCGACCTCGATAGTGATGCAATTCAGCAGCCCATATTTCCGGTCGTCGTCCCATCCACAAGGCTGTATCGATATCCACCACCTGGCGTGGTCCATCCCAAGTCTGAAGATTTTTGCTGGTCCACATCAGTCCTCCCGTGCCTGTCATATAATAGGTGTGGGTGGCAGAGTCAGCCAAAATGCAAGGATCGCTAAGGATAATGCTATCGGTAGGCACACCTTCGCGATATCGGGGTTGCCATCGCTGTGCCATTATGTTCATGCTTATGATTACCAGAACCAGTGTAAATAATGTTTTTTTGTTCATTGTCGTGTTATTATTTATAAAAGATGTGAGTTAATAATCTGTTGGTGAACCGGTGAGGGCCAGAATCTTGAAGAGGTTAAAGATTACTCTGTATAAAAAGAGATGAGACGGAGAAGAGAACGCTGGCAAACGGGACAGAACTCCTTGACCTCATTCACCTTCATACGGCATTCCTGAGTGGGACGATAAACGCCCTTCGACTGGTAGCCGCCCCCCTCATAAACACCCACTTTTGTTGTAAGATCGCGTCCATCAGGTTTCGTTGGGATAGATGCCGAGGCGGTCAACATATCTTTCCATTTGCTGTCGAAGTCTACTAACGTAGTGAGATTGGGTTCCCAGGGTTCTGTATCTGATGGATACATCGACTCAAGGTCACTGCCATAATCATATTCGTCACCCAAACCGCCAAAACTGTGACCAAACTCATGTACAATCACCTCCAGCTTGGAATAAGGGCATTTGGCCGAAGCCATATTATAACTGTTGTAGATGCCACCGCCACCGTATGCGGTAGTATTGGCAAGGATGATAAAATGCTCGAAGGGGATGCCCGTGACGAGATCGTACAAACGCTTCACCTGCAAAGTCGTCAGATAACGTTCGGTGTAGAAGGTATCAAAACTTGACCCCAAAGGTGTCTCGACCCATAGTCCGCGATGAGGAATGCTCACGCCATTGCTCTTAGAAACCGGCATTACCGCCACGAAATTGAAACGGTCGATCATCGAGCGGAAGGGTTCGTGAGCCGCCAAGGCCGCGACACTACTGTCGCACATCGCCAGGAAGTCCGCCATCTCATCCGCGGCAAAGCCCTCAGCCACAAAAGCCACGTCGATGCAGTCGCGCGAATCGCCACCGCGACGGATGTAGCGCCAGGGCGTCTGTGTATCATTGCTGCGGTCGCGTATGAGAATGTCCTGCGGATCGATGGTATGGCGCAGCGAAGACTGCACGCGCCGATGGTTATCTGTCAGTTGCAACACGACGTCCACCTTGCGTTTTGGCATTGGCACGACAAAGGTGTTCTCAAAACTCTTCTCCACCCGACAAGCCTCCTCCGTCGCCTGCCACTCCTGGAAAAGTGTAGAGAAAGAATGACGATAGAGCGTATCGCCCGTTTGGGAGTCGGTCATCGTCAACTGGCCATTACCCTCCAGAGGAAGTTCGTCGAGGTGATGACGGCGCCCATACCATCCAGCCGTTTTCGAGAGTTGGTCCAAAGCGATATGCTGCGTCTTGTTCGTACCAGAAAAGATATAATCAATGCGCAAAGTGGAGTCGGAAAACGCTACATCAAAACAAGATGATTGTGCGCTGATAGACATTGAGACCACAAGCAGTAGTATTGTGGAAAAAGTTTTAAGCATAAGAAATACACATGAGATAAAAAACGTTATTCCACTTTGATATTTCCATTCACATTGACTTTATCAAACAAAGTAGAGCCGATATAGACGCTGAAAGTAGCAGTCATAGTCACTTGATGATAACCAGGAGGGCAGTTTTCGGGTAGAAGAAGTTTGAGTTGAGGATCTTGTTTGCCGAAACCGTCATAATTGTCTTCGACAGAAATAACGGTATCTTTAGAAGTGTATGTCTCCTCGTCCCATTCAATGTTTTTTATCGTCCATGTGTAGGTGGTTTGGGCAATACCATTGCCTTTACTTTTTTGCGGTATCGTAAGAGTAAGACTATCACCGGGAAAAACCGTTTTTGGCGACACAGTGATAGCGCCATATACGGGACGCTGATATTCCCCGAAGTCCTCGTCACATGCGACAAAGAGAAAGATAGTCGTGAGCAGCGATAACACGCTGATAATGCATTGCTTATTCATTGATCTTAAAATTTTGTTTTAATACTTGATAAAGCCGTTGGACGGGTAATCCAACGACATTAAAAAAAGAGCCCTCGAGACGTTCTACGCCTACATAACCAATCCATTCCTGCACACCATAAGCACCGGCTTTGTCGAGCGGATGATAGTGTTCGACGTAGTAATGGATCTCGTCGTCGGTGAGCGGGCTGAAGGTAACATCCGAACGACAAGCGAAGGAAATCTGCTTCTCACGTGTTGTCAGGCATACCCCGGTAAACACCTGATGCGTCTTCCCCGAGAGTTCACGCAGCATTCTGCAGGCATCGGCTTCATCGACGGGCTTCTCCAGCACCTCACCATCGAGCCAGACGATGGTATCTGCCGTAATAAGCAATTCATCGTCGGTGAGTTGTTCCACATAAGCCGCTGCCTTCTCTTTGCTGATATACAAAGGTATCTCTTCGGCCTGCAAATCCGCAGGATAACGCTCATCCACACCAGGGAGCACACGCACCTCAAAATCAAGTCCGAGTCCGGCTAACAGTTCGCGTCGACGTGGTGAATTGCTTGCTAGTATCAGTTTCATTGAAATATTGAAGATTGAAATATTGAAGATTGAAATGATGAATCAGGAATCTGTTTTGTGGGTTTAATTCGAGAGAGGAAACGAGGAGGTGATGTACCTGGTTTAAAACGCTCCCAAACAGGATGGGTGGAAACCAGTATCAGATTTCTCTTTGCCCACCGAGCAGTATCACCACCCGAAGGCCGTCTTGTCGGCCATCCATTTACCTTGTGCTTTCAACACTTGCTCAACGACATCCCTGGCACAGCCATAGCCACCTTTGAGATGACTGACGTAAATAGAGATGGCCTTGATTTCGGGTGCGGCATCAGCAGGGCAAACCGGGCATCCAACCCGCTGCATGATCTCGTAATCGGGAATATCGTCCCCCATGTACATCACTTCTTCATCGGTAAAATGATATTTGGCCTTAAGGTGTTCATAAGTGTCTATTTTCACCGAGCACGAGAGGAAAACATCCTCAATGCCCAATTTCTCGTAACGGCGACGTATAGCCTCAGGACGGGCACCCGTGATGATGGCAACATGTAAACCACTCATCTGTGCCAGTCGCAATGCATAGCCGTCCTTGATGTTCACGGTGCGCACCGGTTCGCCATCAGTCCCTTGTGAGATGGTCTCAGCACTCAACACACCATCCACATCGAACAGCAACGCACGTATCTTTTTTAAATTATAGTTTATCATTTGAGGTTTTGAGGTTTTGAGCGGGGATGATATGGCGGACGAACCGCCATACACTTGACCCATGGGGGTGAGGTTTTGAGGTTTTGAGTTCTTAAGTTTTTGAGTTCTTGGGTTCTTGAGTTTTTGAGTTCTTGAGTTCTTAAGTTATTGAGTTCTTAATGCTTTTCGACATCATATCATAAATCCGTTGAATTTCGGGCTGATCAGTCAGCATCGCGTGTTGCAGCCCCATGACATTCTCGTCATGACGTGCTGCGGGCCCCGTCTGTGCTTCTGAGGGCGGTAGTTGGTGTAATTTAGCGACAGTCTCATCAAGAAGCGGGAGCATCACTTTGAAGTCCAATCCTACTTCATCCAACAGCTTATCAGCCAGGGTACAGCAGTGGTTTGTGAAATTGCAAGCAAAAACGGCAGCCAAGTGCAGACGGCGACGCATGGCAGAAGTAGAGCGGTGAACAAAGGCCTCATTACGGGTAAGAGCACCTGCCAAGCGGAACAACGCAGCCTCATCTTCAGTTTGTGAAGCCTCGATGAAGAAATGCACCTGTGTAAAATCTACCGAACGCTCCTTTGAGAATGTCTGCATAGGATAGAAGACGCCGCCACGCACATGTCCGGCATCAGCAAAAAGTGACAAAGGCATCGAACCTGCCGTATGCACCATCAGTGCGTCCTCACGCCCTGGATGCAGCGCGCTGACGACTTCAGCCAATGCCGAATCCTTCACCGCAATCACATACAGATCCGCCTCGCAAGTAACCTGCGAAAGGTCGCCCCACACCGCCTTGCAACCCACACGTGCCGCCAGTGTCTCAGCCGTAGCACGGTGTTTGCTCCACACCTCCAGCACTTGAGCCCCGCTCTGCTGCAAGGCTGGTGCCAGATTCGTAGCGACCCGTCCTGCACCAATAATAACAATCTTCATTATTAAGTTGAAAGTTGAGAATTGAAAGATCTTGAAACATCAGCAAGCAAATGCGAGCGGGGAGTTGCGCCCTTACCACCGGTCCACATGAATCTTGTCCCAGAGCAGCCGCTCCTCATTGAACGGTTTGCGTTCCATGCCTTTATGTCCAAGAGCAATGATTGATACCACGCGCATCGGCTCAGGAATATTCAAGAGATAGCGGACTATATTATCAGCGGGTTCGCCTTCAGCCGTATAACGTTCCCGAACCTGAATCCAGCAGGCACCCAGTCCCAGGTCTTCAGCCTGATAGAGCAAGATGGTAGAGGCAACGCTTGCATCCTCAATCCATACATCGCTCTCACTGGGATCACCCACTACCACAACGGCCATAGCGGCACCATCGAGGAAGGCTGAACCCTGTTCCTTGCACATAGCCAACTTCTCCAGCATATTCTTATCGTCTACAACCACGAAATGCCAGGCATGCTTACCCTTGCTCGAAGGAGCCATCAATGCACTTTTCAACAATGCCTCCACTTGTTCGGGGGCCAACTGTTCATCGGTGAATTTACGCATCGAGCGGCGCAAGCGTACCAGTTCTGAAAAACTTTCCATAATCTATTATCTTAATGACAGTTCTCTACAAATCATATTTGGTGCTGCAAAGATAGACAAAAATATGCGATCTCCCCCGTTCTCTTGACATTATTTCATGATTCCCTTTCTTTTTTCACGCTTCACCCTCTCCTTTCTTTCTCTTTTCCAATAATTCTCCCTATCTTTGCGGCATGGAACAGAACAATCAAGAACTGGAGTTAGCACGCAACTACGCGCTCTACACTCATCGCAATATCTTTCTGACAGGCAAAGCAGGCACCGGCAAGACCACCTTCCTGCGCCGTTTAAAAGAGGAATCACGCAAGCGCATGATCGTTGTGGCGCCCACGGGCGTGGCGGCCATCAATGCCGGTGGTATGACCATCCATTCCTTCTTCCAACTCTCCCCCGGACTATTTCTGCCAGGAAAAATGGTAGCAGGGCGCGATCCCAAAAGCCGTTATTCATTCTCAAAGCAGAAGGTGAATGTACTGCGTTCACTTTCGTTGCTCGTCATTGATGAAATCTCGATGGTACGTGCCGATTTGCTCGATGCCATTGACGAAGTGCTACGCCGATATCAAGACCGCAACAAACCCTTCGGCGGCGTACAGCTGTTGCTCATCGGCGACCTCCAGCAGCTGGCGCCGGTAGCCACGGAGAGCGAATGGCCTTTGTTGAGTGAGTTTTACGAAACCCCTTACTTCTTCTCGTCCATAGCCCTCCGGCAGACCGATTTCGTCTGCATCGAACTCCGTCGCGTCTACCGCCAACAAGATGAACGTTTCGTTAACCTGCTTAACGCAGTGCGCGAGAACCGCCTCACAACTGAAGTGATGCAGACACTCAACCAGCGCTACATCCCGCATTTCACGCCACCCAAGGGGGAAGAGTGGATAACCCTTACGACCCATAACCACCAGGCAGCCCAACTGAACAACCGCTGTCTTGAAGCCCTCGATACGCCCCCACAAATCTTCACAGCCAAGATCACAGGCGATTTCCCCGACACCTCCTACCCCACTGATGCCCAACTTACACTCAAGGTGGGTGCACAGGTCATGTTCTGTAAGAACGATCCCTCTTCAGCCAAGGCTTTCTACAATGGCCGCATCGGACGAATCGAAGCAATCAACAATGAGAAAGTTACCGTTGTCTGTCAACACGACCGCATCGAAGTAGGACCGCTCCAATGGACAAATACACGTTACGCCACAGACAGTGCCACTGGTACTATCCATGAAGAAATCGTGGGCAGCTTCACTCAAATTCCTTTGCGCGCTGCATGGGCCATCACGATCCATAAGAGTCAGGGGCTTACCTTCGACCATGCCATCATTAATGCCGGCCGTGCATTCTCGCACGGACAAGTCTACGTAGCACTCTCGCGGTGCCGCACTATTGACGGCCTTGTACTTGCCACTCCCATCACATCTAGCGTCATCACCAGCGACCCCGACGTTATTCAGTTCAATGGATATGCTGCAGAGCACCAGCCCTCTGCAGAAACCTTCCTGCGCGACCGACGATCCTTTGTCGAGGATATCCTCTGTGACACCTTTGATTTCAGCCGTCTGTCCATGCGTCTACGCTATTTTGCACGCTTGTCTGCAGAGCATCTTGCCACCTATTTTCCCAGTTATGCACGCTCTGTTGCTGCCACAGCCGCCCAGACCGACACCGAGCTTTTGGCCGTTGGTGTCAAATTTCAGCAACAAATCCACCAGCTCATTCAAATGGCCAGCAGCTATAGTGAAAACACTATTTTACGTGAACGTGTTCACAAAGCCATGGCCTATTTTGCCTCTTCCACGGCCCGCATCCTCGGTGAGTTCTTCGAAATTGAACTGCCCGAAATAGATAACACTCGCGTGCGCGAACAAATTATAAATGAGCACACCCTGCTCCGCAACGATTACAATGAAAAAATGGGCATCTATGTTGCATGTATCAACGAATTCACCCTCACTGCCTATTGGGATGCCAAAGCACGCGCTGCCATGACAGAAGACACGACCAAGAAAAAACGCACGCCCCGGCAGACACGTGCTACCCGAGACACAAACACGGATGCAGTGAGAGACAACAACACAAGCAGTTCTATAAGCAGACATATTCGTGGAACCTCATCGCGTTCCGGGAAGGCCACCATAGACTACGAGCACATCACCAACCCCACCCTTTATCATCATATCCTCGAATGGCGTACAGCAGTAGCCCGAGAGCGGCATCTGCCGCCAGCATACATCATGCCCGTGCGCACCGTCATCGGCATAGCGAACCTTTGTCCATGCACTCTTGAGGATCTCCTCACCATCCCCGGAATCGGCCCTAAGACCGCCAATGATTATGGGCCAGAACTGCTTGAAATTGTTCAAAAGAATATGAAGAAATAACGCTATATCCAAGAGCACAAGTTTTGCACGCTCAACTTATAATTTGTAATTTGCTGAAATTTCGCAAATATTACTTGAATTCATTGAGAGGGCGAGACGAAGTATGATCGGAACAAGTACGACTTCATTTACTCAACTTTCGCAAACTCAGTTTCGTCGGTTTAAGGTGCGAGCAAGCTCGCGGTTTAAGGGGTTTAAGGGGTTTAAGGTGCAGCCTCCGGTTGCGGTTTAAGGGATTTAAGATCCGAGCAAGCTCGATGACTCGAAAAAAAAGATTCATGACAGATATAAAACACTTGGCAGACAGGAATTTACCTACCTGCGAAACTTCAATTCATTTATTTTATGTAATCGCGCTGTTTTTTCCCTTTTCATTTCTCTTATTCCAATATTCTTCGTACCTTTGCGCCATGAAACAAGCAATGGTATTTGCCGCAGGTCTTGGCACCCGGTTAAAACCACTTACCGACACGATGCCAAAGGCATTGGTTCCTGTAGCTGGAAAGCCACTGTTGGAGCATGTGATAACCCAACTACAAGATGCAGGGTTCGAGCGTATTGTAGTAAACATACACCATTTTGGTCAGCAGATAATAGACTTTCTGGATGCGCACGGCCGTTTTGGTTTAGACATCCGCATTAGCGATGAACGCGACCAGCTGTTGGAGACGGGAGGCGGAATAAAAAAAGCCCGTCCTCTTTTTGATCCACATAGCCCAATCCTTATCCATAACGTGGATATTCTGTCCAATGCAGACCTTGGTGAAGGGCTCTTTGAGCCAATGAAGAGCCATCGGCCGCAAGACGTCTATGCCACATTGCTTGTTTCGGCACGCACTACCTCCCGTTACCTGCTCTTCTCCCCTACCAGCCACCGACTTATCGGATGGAAGAACACCAAGACAGGGGAACTGAAGGGCCCAATTGCCAAGATGAACTCAGATGACAAGGGGGCAGCAATCCGATCACTTAACGGCGAGGGCTCGACAGGTCCAGAAGAGGAACGCCATGATGACAATGCTCTCCGAAACGAAGAAATGGCACTTATGAAACGGACTGTTGAAGAGAGCATGGCATTGGCTTTCTCAGGCATCCACGTCCTTTCACCCACCCTGTTCCCTCTCATGGATGCATGGCCCGATAAGTTTTCCATCATTGATTTCTATCTTGGAATCTGTAACGACTACCCTATTATTGGGTGTCCCGACTCCCGTTTGCGTCTGATGGACGTAGGAAAACTCGACACCTTAGCCGCCGCAGATGCTTTCGTAACCCAACTTCGTTCACAGACTCTTTAATTTATATCCCGACGACATGCAGAAAATCATCATTCTCGACTTCGGTTCGCAAACGACGCAACTCATCGGACGCCGTGTGCGCGAACTCGACACCTTCTGCGAGATTCTTCCCTACAACAAGTTCCCCCAGAACGACCCCGATATCATCGGAGTCATCCTAAGCGGTTCACCCTTCAGTGTTTATGATCCGGAAGCCTTCAAAGTAGATCTAACGCAGATATTAGGCCGCTATCCCGTACTCGGAATCTGCTATGGTGCTCAATATATGAGCCATAACCTTGGTGGACGCGTAGAACCTGCACCCAGTCGTGAATATGGACGTCAGCACCTGACGACCATCGACCTCAGCAATCCTCTTTTCCGCGGTTTCGAACAAGGTTCACAAGTGTGGATGAGTCATGGTGACACCATCACGGCTATCCCTGAGAACTTCACGTGCATTGCCTCTACAGCCTCGGTGCGCTATGCCGCTTACTATAGCCCTCAGGCCCCTGGAACAGGTTCCTCTGCCGCACCGTTATGGGGTGTTCAGTTCCACCCCGAGGTGTTCCACAGCACACAAGGTTCGCTTCTATTGAAGAACTTCGTTGTAGACATTTGTGGTAGCCGTCAGGACTGGAGCGCGGCTTCGTTTGTAGATACCACCGTGGCCGAGTTGCGCCAACAAGTGGGTAACGACCGCGTCATCTTAGGTTTGTCAGGTGGCGTGGACAGCAGTGTGGCTGCTGTATTAATCAGTCGCGCCATCGGCGACCGTCTCACCTGCATCTTTGTAGACCACGGGATGCTACGCAAAAACGAGTTTGCCCAAGTGATGGAAGACTACAAGGTGTTAGGACTAAACGTCATCGGCGTAGATGCCTCAAAGAAATTCTTCGGTGACTTGGCAGGCGTGACCGACCCGGAACAGAAGCGCAAGATCATTGGTAGAGATTTCGTAGAAGTATTCAATGCAGAAGCCAAGAAGATCACCGATGCGCGTTGGTTAGCACAGGGCACTATCTACCCTGACCGCATCGAATCCCTGAATATCACTGGCAAGGTAATCAAAAGTCACCATAATGTGGGAGGTCTGCCCAAGGAAATGAACCTGCAACTATGCGAACCTCTCAAATGGCTGTTTAAGGACGAGGTACGCCGTGTGGGCCGACAGTTAGGTATGCCCGAGCATCTCATCACGCGCCATCCGTTCCCCGGTCCGGGACTCGCCGTACGCATCTTAGGAGATATCACCCCCGAAAAAGTACAGATTCTGCAAGACGCCGACGATATATTCATTCGCGGATTGCGTGATTACAAGGTGCGCCTCAGCGGCGAAGAAGCCCGTCGCGTACTGGCGGCCGGCGTGCCGGCGGCCATGACCGACGGTGAAATCGAGGTTTCACTCTACGACCAGATATGGCAGGCGGGCGCCGTGCTGCTCTCTACTGTTCGAAGCGTAGGCGTCATGGGCGATGAGCGCACCTACGAACACCCCGTAGCCTTGCGTGCCGTCACGAGTACAGATGCAATGACCGCAGACTGGGCTCATCTACCATACGACTTTATGGCCCGAGTTTCCACGGACATCATCAATCATGTGCGCGGCGTTAACCGCGTATGCTACGACATCTCTTCTAAACCGCCAGCCACGATTGAGTGGGAATAGCCCATTTCAAGATATTGGGATCCACTATTTAAAAAAAGATTCACGGAGCCAAATTTATACATATATTATATAGTATCTGCCCTCAAAAAAGTGATATCACAACAAACAAAAACAGGCAATGATTACATTTCTGATTAGCATAGTAGCTCTCTTCATCGGTTATACTCTTTACGGACGTGTAGCTGAGCGCGTCTTTGGCCCGGACGACAGGGAAACCCCAGCCATCCGGCGTGCTGACAAGATTGACTACATCGTACTCCCCGGTTGGCGTATCTTCATGATTCAGTTCTTGAACATCGCAGGCACAGGTCCCATTTTCGGTGCGATCATGGGAGCTTGGTTTGGTCCCTCTGCCTATTTGTGGATTGTATTCGGCTGTATCTTTGGAGGAGCTGTTCACGACTATATCAGCGGGATGATTTCAATGCGTCACGACGGTATGGGACAGGCCGAACTTACAGGTTTATATCTTGGGGCAACAGCTCGCAAATGCATGGTGATTTTTACCATGATGATGATGGTACTGGTAGGGGCATTCTTCGTCTATTGTCCTGCCATCATCCTTGCAGGTATCTGGGGCGAGAAAATGATGTGGGTTGGCATCATCTTTGTCTATTACATCGCCACAACCGTTATGCCGATTGACAAATTAATCGGCCGAGTATATCCTCTATTTGCTCTCTCTATGCTGTTCATGGTGGTAGCCCTTGGTATCGTACTTGTGATTAAGCAGCCCGTGTTACCTGAATTGTGGGACGGTATCAGCAATCTGGGTGCAGAGCGTTTGGGTTTGAAGCAGAGTATCTTTCCTGCTTTATTTGTAACCATAGCCTGCGGTGCTGTCAGCGGTTTCCATGCCACACAATCACCAATGATGGCCCGTTGCATGAAAAGCGAGCACCAAGGTCGCCCCATCTTCTATGGTGCAATGGTCACCGAAGGTATTGTAGCCCTCGTATGGGCCACCATTTCCAACTATTTCTTCTTCAGTGAAGGATGGCGTAGTGCTTGCTCTCCAGAGACTATTGCCCAATTTGAAGCTTCAGGACTCTCGCTGATTCAGTTTTTCGATGCCCCAACAGTTGTAAACATCATCTGCTACAGTTGGCTTGGGACTTTCGGAAGTATCCTGGCCCTGCTTGGAATAGTTGCAGCCCCCATCACTACTGGCGGCAGTTCGTTCCGCACTGCTCGTCTGATTCTCTCCGAAGCATTTGGACTTAAGCAAACATCGGCCCGCTCGCGCCTACTTCTAAGTCTGCCCGTATTTGCCGTAGGTATTGCACTGCTGGCTTGGCAGATTGGGAATCCTTCGGGATTCGGCACTGTATGGCAATATGTGGCCTGGGGCACTCAAGCCATGGCCGCGGTAACTCTTTGGTTCTGCACCGTTTATCTGACACAGAAGCACCGTTGCTATTGGCTAACCCTGATTCCCGGTATTTTCATGACGATGGTCGTAGTGGATTTTCTTCTGATCTCCCCCACCACTTTCCACCTGCCAGCTGTACCCTCACACGTCATAGCAGCCGCAACAACTCTGGCTTCAATCGCTCGCTTTATCTGGTGGAAAAGGAAGTTTGACAAAAAAGAGTGTATGCTGCAGAATAAAGAAAATACGAAATCATAAATGTTATTCATAAAAAAGTTGTACCTTTGCACACTCGACTTTTAGTCGTTCCACATTTAACAACTCATTACTAAAAAATAATTCAATTCAAATACGAAAAGACTATGAAAGCATTCGTTTTCCCCGGTCAGGGCGCCCAGTTCTCTGGAATGGGCAAAGACCTTTATGAGAATAATGCCGAAGCAAAGACTCTGTTCGACAAAGCCAATGAAATCCTTGGTTTCGAAATCACAAAGATAATGTTTGAAGGCTCAGCCGAAGAACTGAAACAAACCAAGGTGACCCAACCCGCCGTTTTCCTGCACTCCGTCATCACCGCCATTTGTCTGGGCGACAAATTTCAGCCCGATATGGTTGGTGGTCACTCGCTTGGTGAATTTAGCGCTTTGGTTGCAGCTGGTGCCCTGAACTTCGAGGATGGTCTTCGGTTGGTAAGTGCCCGTGCTCAAGCCATGCAAAAGGCTTGTGAGGCACAACCCTCCACTATGGCTGCTATCATCGGCCTGGCTGATGAAGTCGTAGAGGAAGTATGCGCCAAAGTAGCAGCCGAAGGCGGTGTTTGCGTCCCTGCTAACTACAATAACCCCGGACAATTAGTAATTAGCGGT
The DNA here is from genome assembly GCA_024690405.1 of Bacteroidales bacterium. Classification (GTDB taxonomy): domain Bacteria; phylum Bacteroidota; class Bacteroidia; order Bacteroidales; family Bacteroidaceae; genus Physcousia. The sequence continues at coordinate 35,159 of JAILCU010000014.1, read as the reverse complement.
TCCATGGAAGCGATTCAGAAAGCTTGCGAACTATTGAAGGCGGCCGGTGCTAAACGTGCCCTGCCCCTCCCCGTAGGCGGTGCTTTCCACAGCCCTCTTATGCAACCAGCCAAAGACGAACTTCAGGCAGCTATCGAAGCCACCGAGTTTCACACACCCAAGTGCCCCGTATATCAGAACGTCGATGGAAAAGCCCACACTGAACCTGCTGAAATCAAGGCTAACCTCATCGCCCAACTCACGGCAAGCGTACGTTGGACACAAGAGGTGCAAGCCATGGTAGCCGCCGGTGCAACCGAATTCACGGAATGTGGACCAGGCAAAGCCCTTCAGGGCATGATTGCCAAGATCGCCAAGGATGTTGAAGGACTCGTCATCCGCAGCGCCGCAGATCTATAAATGAAAAGAATCATCGTTAAAATAGCTTGCATCGGACTCCTCGCGGGTCTGATGCAAGCTTGTTCCGTAACAAAAGAAACAGCAATACAGATGGACAAGCCCGTCATCTACCAAGTCTTTACGCGCCTCTTCGGCAATGACAAAAACGTCAATATTCACAACGGAGACAAAAGTCAAAATGGTTGTGGAACTATGGCTGCCTTTAATACCAAGGCACTCACGGAAATCAAACGCCTGGGTGCAACGCACATCTGGTACACCGGCATCATTGAACATGCCACTCAAACTGACTATTCAGCCCATGGCATGATGCACGACCACCATGCTATCGTCAAGGGAAAGGCGGGTTCGGCTTATGCCATCAAAGACTACTACGATATCGACCCGGATCTGGCCACCAGTGTGCCAGCACGCATGAAAGAATTCCAACTGTTGGTGAAGCGCACCCACGCTGCAGGACTGAAGATGATTATCGACTTTGTACCTAACCACGTAGCACGTCAATATCACAGCGACAGTTGTCCTGAAGGAATCGAAGATTTAGGTGCGGCAGATGACACCACAAAACATTTTTCCCCACAAAACAATTTCTACTATTTCCCCGGCGAAGCCCTTCATGCGGATTTCGATCTGCAACAGGATGAATGTGCCCCGTACTCAGAACAACCGGCACGGGCCACCGGCAATGACGTCTTCTCAAGTTTCGCTCACCACGATGATTGGTACGAAACGGTGAAACTGAATTATGGCGTCGACTATGTCAACGGACGAACTACCCATTTCGACCCCGTGCCCTCCACCTGGCAGAAGATGCTCGACATTCTCCTTTTCTGGGCTGCCAAAGGCGTAGACGGTTTCCGCTGCGATATGGCAGAAATGGTGCCTTCGGAATTTTGGGGATGGGCAATTCCACAAGTCAAGGAACAGCACCCCGATATCATCTTCATTGCTGAAATTTATGGTCCTGACGCTTATCGCCGTTATATTGAGGAAGGTGGCTTTGACTATCTTTATGATAAGGTGGGACTCTACGACACGTTGCGTGCCGTCACCTGCGGCAACGCCAATGCAGAGGCCATCACCTACTGCTGGCAGGCCGTCGATGATATACGCCCACATATGCTCTCTTTCCTCGAGAACCACGACGAGCAACGCATCGCCTCAGATTTCTTTGCTGGAAATGCCGAACGTGCCCATTCGGCCATGATCGTGGCTGCCACCTTTAGCACAGGCCCGGTGATGATCTATTTTGGGCAAGAGCTGGGCGAACGAGGCATGGATGATGAAGGCTTCAGCGGACGTGACGGACGCACGACCATTTTCGACTATTGGACCGTGAACACCATTAGCCGATGGCGTAATCGCGGCGCATTTGACGACCGCAAGCTCACACCAGAAGAAGTGGACAACCGCCGCTTCTATGCCACTCTCCTCAACCTGTGCGCCACTGACAGTGCCATCACTAAGGGCCAGTTCTACGACCTAATGTACGTAAACCCATCCTCTGAAACCTTCAATCCGCATCGCCAGTACGCATTCCTTCGTCACTACAAGGGACGCACTTTGCTTATTGTCGCCAATTTCGACGACAAGGACGTGAGCGTAGATGTCAACATCCCCAAGCATGCTTTTGAGTTCCTGGGCATCAAGGGAGGTCTGAAGAAAAAGGCCACTGACTTGCTGACAGGCACCTCCCATATTCTGAGTCTCGATGCAGATCATCCCACCCACATAGAAATCCCTTCTCACAGTGGAGTTATTTTAGAATTCAAAACAAAATAAGCTTCATTCTTCATCCCCTTTCCATTTCACCGTTCTGCCGACATGGACATTCCCTCACATTTTCTCGAACGCGCAGTAGGACAATTCTCACAACTTCCAGGCATTGGTCACAAGACCGCTATGCGATTGGTATTGCACCTGCTCAAATGGGAACGCAAAGACGTGGATGCTTTTGCCGATAGTTTGCACGAATTGGCAGAAAACGTCCGCTATTGCAAGGTGTGTCATAATGTGTGCGACGGAGAAATATGCCCTATTTGTGCCTCAACAAAGCGCGATCATGCCACAATCTGCGTGGTAGAAAGCATACAGGATGTGATGGCCATCGAAGCGACGCAGCAATATCATGGTGTTTACCACGTCCTGGGAGGTATCATTTCCCCCATGGATGGCATTGGTCCGCAAGACCTGGAAATCGAGAGCCTTGTGAAACGGGTCGGTGAGGGTGACGTCAACGAGATTATCCTGGCACTGAGTCCCACTATGGAAGGAGACACCACCTCTTTTTATATCTTCCGGAAAATTGCGCTCTACACCGACGTCACCATCACGACCCTCGCGCGGGGCGTGGCACAAAACGAGCAGCTCCACTACACCGATGAACTGACACTCGGACGTAGTATTGTGGAAAGAAGGGCTTTTAAGAGTAATCCGTGAATTGACATTACAAATCTTCCATTAAGCATTGAAAACAATTAAGATCTTACGCTATGTTTACATCGCACTGCTGGTATATGCAGCCCTGTTAGCGATTGGGTTTGAGACTAATGTATTAGAAGCTGGGGTGTTAGCCGGTGATGATCTCATCACCTATTGGTTAAGCCTTGCAAGTGTGGCCCACATCATTGTGCTGCTCCCTGTAGCCCTGCGACTGATGAAATTTAAGCGCGTACAACGCGCGATTGCAGAAAACGATACGATGTACCTCCGCTGGGGACTTGTGCGCTTGTTGTTATTAGGCGGAGCTCTTCTCTTCAACACGCTGACTTATTACCTGCTTGGCTTCTATCCCACTTGCGGATACCTCGCTCTGATGGCCTTGGTAGCCTTCTTGTTTGTGTGGCCCTCAAAGGATAACATGACTTACGAGCAGTCCCTTAATGAATACAGTAAGGAATGAAACTGAGCATCATCATCGTTAACTACAATGTTAAGCACTACCTGTGGCAGTGTCTCGATTCGGTGCGTCGAGCCTCCAAGGGACTTGAGATGGACGTGTGGGTAGTAGACAACGCTTCCACAGACGGCTCGATACCCTTCTTGCAGAAGGATTTCCCCGAAGTTCATTTCATCGCCAATAACGAAAATGTTGGTTTCTCCAAAGCCAATAACATTGCGATTCGTCAATCCTCTGGAGAATACGTACTATTGCTCAACCCCGATACTTTGGTGGCTGAAGATTGTCTGCATGCCTGCGTTGCATTTATGCAATGCCACCCCCGTTGTGGTGCCCTTGGTGTACACATGATTAACCGCGACGGTAGTTTCGCCCTTGAATCGCGCAGGGGACTTCCCACCCCTGCCACCTCCTTCTACAAGGTTACGGGTCTGTGTCGTCACTACCCCACCCATCCCCGGTTCGGACGTTATTATATGGGGCATTTGGCTGAATACGCAGAAGGGCGCATTGAGGTGATCTCAGGCGCATTCATGATGCTCAGACGTGAAGCCCTCAATGAGGTAGGCCTTCTGGACGAGGACTATTTCATGTACGGCGAAGACATCGACCTAAGCTATCGGATAGGAGTTGGCGGTTGGGAGTGTTGGTACGTACCTCAACTGATACTTCACTATAAAGGCGAAAGCACTCAGAACACCAGTTTGCGATATATCCACAGTTTCTACAATGCAATGCTCATCTTCTTCCGCAAACATTTTGCCAAGCGCTACTGGTTCTCATGGTTTTTGGTGGAAGTTGGTGTGCTACTGATGGGAATGATGTCTTTTGTTCGTAACTACGGTTATCTCCTTTTTAGGCGGATTAGGGAGTTCTTTCAGAAGAGTACTCCTCCAGAGATATTATGTTTTAAAGGTTCGGACGACGCGTGGACAGCCTTGCAACCAATTTGCCAAAGGGCAGGCATTGAGGCGCTCCGCATTGCCTCACTCGACGGGATTCCTGCTCATGCCCACTACCTTACGTTTGAGATATCCGGCAATAAACGACCTGATTACCGCGAGATGCTTGAAGCACTTTCGCAAAGCCATCAACAAGGACTGAAAGTACATCTCGGCACCTTCAACCTTCAAAACAAGACCCTCATTCTGCCCAATGACATCTACTGTTGATTCTGTATCCCTGCGTGCACTGGAACCAGAGGACCTGGAGCTCATTTACCATTTAGAAAACGATAGCACCTTCTGGCGCTTCGGAGCTTCAACAGTACCCTATTCCCGCTATGCCCTGCGCCAATATCTGTCGTCAGCACAAAATGACATCTTTACCGACAAACAAGTGAGACTTGTCATCGAACAGGATGGTGAGGCGCTCGGATTGGCTGACCTGTACAACTTCGACGCCATGCATCTTCGTGCTGAAATTGGTTTAATCGTATTACCAGAACACCAGGGACGGCATGTCGGTCGAAAAGCAATGGAATTACTTTGCAAATATGCCATTCAGCTGCATTTGCATCAGTTGTATGCAATTATCGCCGCAACAAACAAACCAGCGACACGTTTGTTCCGGTCGCTGGATTTTGAGGCTTCGTCAGTGCTCCACGATTGGTTGAGAGACGAAGAGCAATTTGTTGATGCCACCGTGTGGCAAAAGATCTTATAGAAGAGGAAGACGAAGAGACTTCGTGATCTTTGGGAAACAAGAGAAATAGGAGTGGTCTAACGCCCGCCACGCGAACTTCCACCACGGGAACTTCCGCTAAAGCCACCACCACGAGAACCACTGCTCATCGAGCCACGAGAACCACTGCTCATCGAGCCACTCCGCGTACTTCCCATTGAACTGCGGCTACTATAGGAACTGCCACGACTTGAAGTCACAGTTGTACGAGTAGAACTGGGATGACTGTAACCACGGGAGGTTGTCGAACCCGAGTAACTTGAACCACGAGTGCTAACGCCACGGGAATTACTGCTGCCCGAGTAACTTGAACCACGGGAGGTCGTCGAACCCGAGTAACTTGAACCACGAGTGCTAACGCCACGGGAATTACTGCTGCCCGAGTAACTTGATCCACGGGAAGTTGTGAAACCAGAATTACTGGAACCGCGAGTGCTAACACCACGGGTACGATCACTGTTTCCGTATCCACGACGATTGTCATTGTCACGACCTATGGAATAGCCATTTCTACTGCCGTTGCGTCCGGAATGCACATTGTTACCAATATGGTAGCCACGATTATGTTCGCCACGGCCATAACCTCCCCTGTCGCGGATAACATGACGATCCGTTCCTCGGAAGCCACCATTCCAGTGAGGACGGCGGGCAGCATAGAAACCTCCGCTATAATAACGGTGACCGTGACCACCACGATAGCTATAATATACACGGGGATAGCCATAGTAATAATAATCATAATGATAGTAACGATAAACGGGAAAGAACCAGCGGTTATGCAACCAAGTTAGAGGACGGAAGAAATAGTCGGCTGCTGTAAAGAGCGTATATTGCCAGTCAAAAAGAATATGGCGGAGGTCCGCATTTCGATAAGCCAGATAATCGCCGTAGATATCGTCTGCAGTTTGCACGCTCAGTAAGTAGTCGAGGTTAATCTCATAGCAGTAGTTATACTGCTCATCGTTAAGATTCAGCTCATAAGCCATTTTGTCTGTAAGGAAGCGCGCCTGTTCGCGAGCCTCATCGTAACTCATGGCTGAGACGGAGAAGATGGAGCAAAGGCTCAACACCAGAGAGTAAATCATCTTTTTCATATCGCTTTCAAGTTTAAGGGTTAGCACTTTGTATGTTTTGATGCTGCAAAGGTACACCTGAAAAAGATAATCTGCGAGGGAAAAAACCTAAAGTGAAAGAGGATTATCCCTAAAGCCCGACAACCTTATTCCTCAGGCAATAGCGAAAAGCAACAAACTCTATACTCGGAATCAATCAATCATTACCCCCAAAAAGTCTCAATCCTTTCCTATCAGACGCAGATCTGACGGTAGTATCAAACCATTGTTTCATTTCACTCCGCACGTGTCATTGTGAAATCTCACAAAAGAATTTTTTGGCATGCCATTCATTGTAACATTAGATCAATACCATTCAGTTCCACCCTTCTGCATGGCATTTGTATAATACATCGTAATCGTATCATATAATGAATGTAGCACTGATGGTTGCTCTACATACAGTCGCACAATCGCTTACATATAGACGCACAGCTCGACACATAAGGTCGCACAGCTCGACACATAAGGTCGCACAGCACAAACTTACAGGTCGTATGACGCCATGCGACTTTATGTGTATTCCCGCATGACAGTATCAACAAAAACTCGCAACCGCGGAAACGATTGCGAGTTGAATATGAAAGGATGAAGAATAGCGGAACAAGACGACAAGTAAGAGGAACAAGCCCTCAATGCCGGTTGTGATTTCTAATCCTCCTTTGAACGAGTGAGCACAACAGCTGAGCGTGCGGGCAAATAAAGGTTGAGCCAACCTTTGTTGTCACGCGCAAGAACGGGGTCGTAGTTAGTGAAGTGACGCATTGTATCGTCGTTCAAGCCATGACCACCAAAAGCGACATCATCAGTATTGAGCAATACAGAGTAAGAGCCCTGTCGCACCCGGAAGCCGTAACCGGTATAACTGCGATTATAAGAGAAGTTGAAGACAAAGAGCAACTCCCCACGCTGGAAAGCCAGCACCTGATCTCCATCGTCTGTCCAGATCTCCGTCACAGGTGTTTTCTGAATCTCTTTCTGCATCTTTAGCACTTTAAGCATCTGCTGGTCAAAGTCGCCAAGATAATGATAGCAAAGTTCACGATTATCAACTAAGTTCCATTGGCGACGAGCATATTTATAGCTCCAGCCATTGCCCTCTCGGGGAAAATCGATCCATTCGGGATGGCCAAACTCATTACCCATGAAATTGAGATAACCGCCATTGATCGTGGAAGCTGTGAGCAGCCGGATCATCTTATGCAGCGCAATGCCGCGTTCAACATTATAGTTTTCGTCGCCCTTCTTGAAGTGCCAGTACATATCGCTGTCAATGAGGCGGAAGATAATAGTCTTGTCACCGACCAATGCCTGATCATGGCTCTCACAATAACTGATGGTTTTCTCATCAGCACGGCGATTCTTAACCTCCCAGAACATTGAACTGGGTTTCCAGTCTTCATCGCGTTGTTCCTTGATGATCTTAATCCAATAGTCTGGGATATTCATGGCCATCCGGTAGTCAAACCCATAGCCACCATCCTTAAAGGGAGCCGCCAATCCAGGCATGCCCGATACCTCCTCAGCGATAGTGATAGCTTTGGAGTTGACTTGATGAATAACCTCATTAGCGAGCGTGAGATAACAGATGGCATTATCATCCTCGTGCCCGTTGTAGTAATCGGCATAAGAACCGAATGCTTCGCCCAAGCCATGGCTATAATAAAGCATAGAGGTGACTCCATCGAAGCGGAAACCATCAAAATGATATTCCTCGAGCCAGTATTTACAATTGGAAAGAAGGAAATGCAACACCTCGTTCTTGCCATAATCAAAGCAAAGGCTGTCCCAAGCCGGATGCTCGTGCCGATCACCGGAATAGAAGTACTGATAAGGATCTCCGGCAAAATTGCCCAGCCCTTCATTCTCATTTTTCACGGCATGACTATGGACAATATCCATGATGACAGCAACACCCTTCTCATGGGCTGCATCAACAAGTTCTTTCAATTCTTCGGGTGTACCAAAGCGGGAACTGGCAGCAAAGAAACTCGACACATGATATCCAAAGCTACCATAATACGGATGCTCCTGAATTGCCATAATCTGAATACAATTGTAACCATCCTTGACAATACGCGGTAACACGCGCTCGCGGAATTCCGTGTAGGTACCCACTTTCTCTTCGTCCTGTGCCATGCCGATATGGCATTCATAGATAAGCAAGGGAGAGGTGTTCGGACGGAATTTCTTCACTTTCCAAGCGTAGTCCGTCTCAGGTGCCCATACTTGGGCTGAGAAGATCTTGGTGTTCTCGTCCTGAACTACGCGTGTAGCCCAAGCGGGAATGCGTTCACCTTGTCCGCCCTCCCAGTGAACGGAAAGCTTATACAGCTGTCCGTGCTTCATGGCACGGGCACTCAATTTGGCCTCCCAATCACCATTGCTCTTAGCCACACGTTTCATGGCATAGCGTTTGTCTTCTTTCCAACCATTGAAATCACCTACGATATAAATCTCAGTGGCGTTAGGAGCCCACTCGCGCAATACCCATTTCTTATCCTCAACATGAAGGCCGTAATAAAGATAGCCCGAGGCAAAATCAGCCAACTTCTGTTTGCCACCATCAGTAAGCTCATTAATTTTGTCTATCGCATGTTGATGACGTCCCTCGATTGCGCCGGCGAAAGGTTGCAACCATTCATCGTTCCTGACAAGCTTTAATTGCGGTTTTGCCGCTGGCACAGCCGTTTTCTTGGCAGACGCTTTCTTGGTAGCGCTGGCTTTCACTGCGGGTTTCTTTCCCGGATCCTTCTTAGCGGAGGAAGCCTTTTTCGTTTCTTTCTGAGCCATATAATCAATTTTTGAATCGCTTTCTAAAAAATAAGGTATGTGCGCGCGTACGCGTACATACCTAAGAGAATGGTTAAGCCTTCACCTTGATGATGGCTTTGTGCAACCCGACAGGTGTTATGGCAGGGGCGTGGCCATCGGTGGGGAAATAGATAGCAAACTGACCCCGCTTTAGTGTGTAGTAAGTCGAGGCCACATCTTGAGGCGTTTGTGGTGCGGCAGGATCATGAAGCGTCATGTCTGTTTGCTCATTATACTCAGCATCAGGCAGCAAATGAGCAGGTGTCCATCCGTGCTCTTCGTCACCGGAGATAGGGATTTGGATATCTATCATACGGCGATGTGTTTCAAAACGTGCTTCGTTACGCGTCTTCACGGGAGCGTCCTGAACATTCACGAACAAGTCATCTCCCTTAATATGCGTAATTCCTAAAGGCAGAGTGTTAAGGTCCGTTTTAGCAAGGAATTCTGCCACAACTGGGAACAAAGGGTTTAACCCAGCATAGTTGTCAAACGCTTTTAAGTCGTCTATAATCATTGTGCCTTGAAGTTTAATTTCTCTAATTCGGGGCAAAGATACGAAAATCTTTTGAAAAAGAGAAACAAAAAAGTAGGAAAAAAGCCTAAAGGGGTGAGAATAACCGCATTAGAGCACACTTTTTATTGTAGGAAGGTCAATTGTCGAGCGTTCCCATGGAATAATGTCCACGCCTGATGACATGCCCGTTTTTATCCCTCTCTACGAAATCACCGTCGCGGACATCATTTTTATATGATCCTTCAAAGCGGGTTCCGTCTGGCGCTTCCATGATGCATCGTCCATTTTTCTCCCCTTCTTTAAAAACGCCACGGAATTTGGTTCCATCAGCTTGTCGAAGGATACCCTCTCCATCCATCATGCCGTTTTTCCATTCCCCTTCATAGGTGTCGCCATTGCGCCACACATACTTTCCGCGCCCATTTTTCTTGTCTGCTGCCCATTGTCCGGTGTAGCTGACTCCTTCGGGTGAAGTGTATGTGCCCGAACCATGCTTAAGTCCATTTTTAAATTCTCCCACATATTTTTGTCCGTTGGCATAGGTAAAAATCCCCTCGCCGTCGCGTTGGCTATGGCGATAAGTGCCTTCGTAACGATCGCCGTTGTTAAAGGTATAGATACCTTTGCCCTCGAGAGAATCGTTGACGAACGTTCCTTTAAAGACGTCCCCATTGGCATATTTGTAGATACCGGCTCCATTCATCTTTCCACGCTTCCACGAACCTGTATACTGCGCGCCATTGGCCCAAACGAAGGTACCCTGCCCATCCTTCAGATCATTTTTCCAGTCGCCACGGTAGCTATCACCACCGACATAGGTGTAGACACCGGCTCCATCGCGTTTATCGCCAATCCAGTTCCCTTCATAGCGATCACCATTGAAATAATACATCGTTCCTTTACCCTGCTGATAGTCGCGGAACCACAGGCCATCATAACGGTTGTTGTTTCGGAAGTAATAAGTGCCCTGACCATGCTGGTGGTCCTGATACCATTCTCCCTCGTACTTTTCGCCATCAGTAAAAGTGTATGTGCCGTAGCCTTCGCGTTTACCCTTGATATAATCACCTTCGTAAGTATCGCCATTGGCAAACACCGTCTTACCTTTTCCCATTGGTTTTCCGCGGAAGAGTTCGCCGCGATATTCGCTTCCGTCCTTGAAGATATAAGAGCCAATGGTGATTTCTTGTGCCACGACAGAAGAAGAGGCTATGACAAAGAACGCCACGAGCAAGATTTTATGAGGTATAAATGATATGAGATGCATAGAAATTTCTTATTTTAGGGCAAATATAAGTCAAATCCCTGAGGGGGTAAAATTCCTTAAGACCTTTTAACGCTTTTCACGCCCTTAACACCTTCCAGTTTCTGTATAAGTTGTTTCAGACGTCCAATATCATCAAGCATAATTGTAAGCGTGCCATGGAAAAGGCCGTCGTTGGAATCAATACTGATACTACGCAAGAGCAATTTCTCATCCTTGGAGATGATACTGGTGATGTTGTTGACAATTCCGAGGTCATCCTGCCCTACTACGCGTAAAGTGATGGCATATTGACTGCTGCCCTTGCCCGCCCATTTCGCATCAATGATACGATAACCATAGCGGTTGCGCAAAGCCGCGGCATTAGGACAGTCCTTGCGGTGGATTTTTATTCCCCCGCCTGCGGTAAGGAAACCAAACACCGCATCTCCATAGACTGGCTGACAACATTTTGCCAACGTGAAGTCAATGCCGCTAAGGTTGTGGTCAATGACAAGCACATCGCTCTTACCCACGTTCTTCTTATTCTCCTCGTCGCGCATCTCAAAATTTTCGGCACTCTGCGTTGGCTGTGTTGACAACTCTCCCCGATTATAGCGCAGCTGCTGCTGATAGGCGTCGAGAACTTGATTGATGTCGAGCAAACCTTCGCCTAAAGCGGCATAGAAATCTGTAACGACACGATAGCCTAAACGAGTCATCGTGTGCATGAGCGTAGCCTCGTCAATCTCGATTTTACGGTTCTTGAACTTTCGTTCCAGTTCCTCCTTGGCAAAAGCTGCTTGTGTGGCAGCCCGCTCCTTCAAAGCTTGACGGATCTTGGATTTGGCACGACTCGTTTTTGCAACATTCAACCAGTCTTGCTTTGGAACCTGATTGGCATGAGTCATGATTTCCACTTGGTCACCACTCTGCAACACTTGTCTGAGGGTGACCATTTTTCCGCCAATACGTCCGCCCGTACATTGATTACCGATTTTGGTGTGAATGGCATAAGCGAAGTCCAAGACTGTAGCTCCTTGGGGCAACTTAAAAAGATCTCCGTGAGGGGTGAAAACAAAAACCTCGTCCTCATAAAGATCCATTTTGAACTGATCCATGAGCTGCAGATCGTCGCCCATTTCCAGGGCGTTACGGATATTCTGCAGCCACGACTCAACTCCGGCCTCGCCCCCTTTGACGCCTTTGTAACGCCAATGTGCTGCCAAACCGCGTTCGGCGATTTCGTCCATACGTTCTGTCCGTATCTGGACCTCTACCCATTTGCCTTCCGGCCCCATTACAGTGATGTGCAAACTCTCGTAGCCATTGGACTTTGGAATGGAGAGCCAATCACGCATACGCTTGGGATTGGGTTGGTACATATCCGTGATAATGGAGAACACCTGCCAGCAGTCTTGCTTTTCACGGTCAAGTGGAGAATCAAGAATTACCCGGATGGCGAAGAGATCATAGACACCCTCAAAAGGACATTTCTGCTTCTTCATCTTCTGCCAAATGCTGTGAATGCTTTTGGTGCGCCCTTTCATGTGAAACTTCAGACCTGCAGCCTGCAGTTTTTCCTGCACGGGCTGGATGAAGCGTCCGATATATGCGTCACGACTCTTTTTTGTCGCATTCAGCTTATCTTTGATATGATAGTACGCATCGTGCTCCAGATACTTCAGCGACAAGTCCTCCAACTCGCTCTTTAGCTTGTACAATCCCAATTTATGGGCCAAGGGAGCATAGAGATAAGAGGATTCCATCGACACATGCTGACGCGCCTCCTCATTGTCGGCCTCCTTGATCTGCCGCATGATGCAGACACGGTTCGCGATAACAATGAGAATCACCCGCATATCTTCTGCAAAAGAAAGCAGCAGTTGCCGGAAATTCTCGCTCTGCACGATAGGATTCTTCTCATACAACTCACTGATGCGCTTGAGTCCATGTATGATTTTCCACACATCTTCACCGAATTCGCTCCGAACCGCAGCTTCCGAGATCTGCCCTAACTGAGCCAATCGGTTCAACATCACACCGAGGATAGCAGCACGGGAAAGGCCGATCTCATTGGCGACAATGAGCGCCGTCTGCAAAGATGTGAGCAGAGGATGTAAGCCAAAGACATCCCTCTGCATCGCTTCGCTACCCGCAGCCGCCTCCAGCACATGCTGAAGCTTTTGGAGATCGGCATCATCCACTTCTCCCGATGCTACAGTCATCAACTGACTATATGACTCCTCAAATTGACGTTTTTCGTCTTCTGTAAACCCGAAAATATCCTTGTCCATCGTATTCCTGTGACAAAATTTATGCGAAGATAGCGTTTTTTTTTCATTTCAGGAGCGTATTTGAACCTTTTTTACTAATTTTGGGCACGAATTTGTAACTCTATAACATTTCCACCTTTAATTTTTTCTATTCATGTTATCATCCTCAGACCTAAAACTTCTTGCCGCTAAAGGCATCACAGAGCAAGAGATTTTGCATCAGTTGCAACAGTTCCGCGATGGATTCCCCTACCTGAACCTTCGTGCAGCGGCAGCCATTGGGAATGGCATAACAGCTCCTTCCAATGTGGAGTGTCAAGCCCTGGTAGAGGCTTGGTCGAATTATAAAGCTGAGGGACATCACATCACCAAGTTTGTTCCTGCCAGCGGTGCCGCTTCGCGCATGTTCAAAAATATGTTTGAGTTCCGCGACGGCAGTCAAGATGTACCCACGACCGAATTCGAGCGCAACTTTTTTGACCACATCAGCGACTTTGCCTTCTATCCCGCCTTGGACGATGCTTGTCAGGTGCTTTATGGCAATGGCGTCCAGGAACTCATCATTGAGGGACGATATAAAGAGATCGTAACGGCCATGTTGGACGAAGAAGGTCTCAACTACGGCCAGTTGCCAAAAGGGCTCCTGCAATTTCATGCTTATCCCGATTGTGCCCGTACGCCCCTTGAGGAGCATCTCGTTGAAGCGGCGCTATACGCAGTTTCTGCCGGGAAAGCTGATGTTCATTTCACCGTCTCATCTGAGCACCGTGCTCTTTTTGAAGAACTGGTAGAACGGGTCTTACCTTATTATGAGGAAAAATACAGCATCACCTACCACATCTCGTTCAGCGAGCAGAAGCCTTCGACGGATACCCTTGCTGCCACCATGGATAACGAGCCTTTCCGCACAGACGACGGTCAGTTGTTATTCCGTCCCGGCGGTCACGGGGCGCTGATTCAGAACCTCTCCGATCTTGATTCAGACATCGTTTTCATCAAGAACATCGACAATGTCGTACCGGATGCACTCAAGCCTGCCACGACATTGTGGAAACAAGTCATTGCCGGCGTGCTCGTCAATGCCCAGCGGCAGACGTTCGAGTATCTGCGACGTCTTGACGAAGGCAACCTCGGTAAGGCTGAGTTGCAGGAGATGTGCCGTTTCCTCCACAACGACCTATGCACCGAAGTGCCTGGTTTGCAAGAGATGTCCGCGGCTGACCTTACCGATGTGTTGCGTAAGAAATTCAACCGTCCCATGCGCGTCTGCGGCGTAGTCAAGAATGTGGGCGAACCCGGAGGCGGTCCCTTCCTCGCCTTCAATGCCGACGGCAGCGTCAGCCCGCAAATTCTCGAGAGTTCGCAGATCGACGCACACAACCCTGCTTATATGGCGATGTTTACTGGTGGCACACACTTCAATCCCGTAGACCTCGTCTGCGCCATCCGCGACTATAAAGGCAACAAGTTCGACCTTACACGCTACGTGGATCCTGCAACAGGTTTCATCTCTCATAAGTCCAAGAGCGGCAAGGAACTCAAGGCCCTCGAGCTGCCCGGGTTATGGAACGGTGCAATGAGCGACTGGTCGACCATTTTCATTGAAGTACCCTTAGAGACCTTCAACCCTGTGAAAACCGTCAATGACCTGTTGCGCCCACAACATCAAGGATAGAATGCATAAAAGACAGGCCCTATGACATACGCCATTTTATCACTTATTGTAGTAAGTTACGTGCTCATTGCCTACGAGCACCTTACCCATATCAACAAAGCAACGATTGCAGTGTTTGCTGCCGCTGTGGGGTGGGTGCTTTTTATGATCACGGGCGCCGATTTTGTACTGAAATCACATGGTCCGGAGTTCTCCGCCCTGACCTCGGGCGACGGTTATGATGCTGCAATGGTGAAATCTTTTATCGCCAACCATATTTTCGTACGCTATGCTGCAGATTTATGCAGTATCGTGTTGTATCTGTTGGCAACAATGAATATCGTAAGTGTGCTCAACAGCAATGGTTGCTTTGACTTCATCACGGACGTAGTGCGGGCCAAGGACAGCCGAGTTCTTTTATGGGGTATGGTAGGCTTCACGTGGCTGCTGTCGGTGAATCTGGACAATCTGACTACGACCGTACTCATGCTGATGATCATGCGCCGTATTGTACAGCAGACACGCTGGCGTATGTGGATTGGTTCGGCCATCGTGATTGCAGCCAATTGCGGCGGTGCAGCCACCGTCATCGGCGACCCCACATCCCTGGTCGTATGGACCAAAGGGGCTGTCACGCCTACAGATTTCTCGCTTTCTCTGCTGTTGCCGACATTGGTCGCCACATTTGTACCTACGCTACTGATCAGCCGCGCGCTACCCGAGCATCTCGACATTATTCGTCCGGCAGCTCAGTTCCGAGGCGATTCCAGTCCGCTCCGTCTATGGCAAAAGGTGACGATGCTCGTGGTGGGTCTCGGTGGATTGTGGTTCATCCCCACCTTCCATCGCATCACCTTGCTGCCGCCTTTCCTTGGAGCCATTTGCGTGTTGGGCGTGCTTTGGGTGCTTCACGAGCTGATGAACCACCAGCGCATCATCAGTAACCAACCCCTTTCGGGCATGACCGCCGAGCGCCAGTTCCAGTTTGCCTCACTGCAGATGATGATGTATTTTGTGGGAGTATTCATGAGTGTAGCCCTGCTCATTGAAACCGGGGTGATGAATTCCATCTCCGCCTGGTGCGACGAATGGATCCACAACATCTACATCATGAGTATTGCCATAGGGGCTATCAGCGCCGTTCTCGACAATATTGCGCTGGTGCTCACAGCCATCAACATCTACCCCGTTGCCGACAGCATCGCTGCCCTCTCACCTTCGCTCGAACCCTCTTATGCTGAATCATTCCTGACCAATGGGCAGTATTGGCATCTTATCATCTATAGCGGTTGTGTGGCAGGTTGTCTGCTTCCTATCGGGAGCGTCAGCGGATTTGCATTAATGAAGGCTGAAGAAGTGAACATCACATGGTATGCTCGTCATATCCTGCCCAAAGTGATGCTGGGATGGTTCTTGGGTCTCGGCGTTTACTTCTTAGTGGATTTATGGCTGCGATAAGCGCATTATTTACACTCAAAAAATCAAATTCTGCTATAAAAAACCTTAATTTTTGTCCCTTAAGTCACAATTGTTTGGATAGGTTCAAAATCCTACCTATATTAGCGCCGTTTTTATGAAGACAACAAGACGATATTACGTTAAAGAGAATCAATCATGGCCAAACGAAAAAACCTAAAAAAAGCCGTCAATCTCGTATGCGAGAACCTGCTCATTGAATTATGGGCCTATGGACAGATGCACAAGAACATTCCTCCTGACGACATTGAGAACATTGCACAGAGTATATTGATGATGCAAAACGATTTTGTGAGTCGCCTAAGTCACGTCGATAAGCACCAGGTAAACCGATTCTTTCAACAACTACATGACGATCTTAGTGTGAGCACCAACGAGATCATCGATCACATTTTCCACCTCGCCTAACCCCACACACGAAGCATGCAGAAATTCTTCCGCTATCTACTCTATCACCTTATGGGATGGAGCACAGAGATGTGTATGCCCCTTCCCGAAAAATACATCATCGCATTAGCGCCACACACGAGCAACTGGGATTTCGTGATGGGCCAGTTGTTCAGCAAAGCGGAGGGTTTCCGTTGCCAGTTCCTTATGAAAAAGGAATGGTTTCGCGGGCCTTTAGGGAGGTATTTTCGTCGCGCTGGCGGTATCCCGGTGGAACGGAACCGCCATACGAGTATGACTGACCAGCTGGCAGCCCTGGCCATGCAAAGCGACACCTTTGCCTTGTGCATCACGCCCGAAGGCACACGCAAGCGGACCTCGGAATGGAAGCACGGTTTCTACTATATTGCGCTCAAGGCCAATCTGCCTATCCTCCTTTTCGGTCTCGATTACAGCCGGAAACGAATCGTTTTTGGCAAGACAATTATTCCCAACGGCGATATAGAACAACAGATGGCAGAAATCAAAGCGTATTTTAAAGACTTTAAAGGAAAATACCCTGAGAACTTCACCATTTAACTCCCTTTCACGAGCCCACACACACATGCACAAATCCCCGTACTATCTGATACTGCTCTTCTGGCTTCTGATTCCTTCAGGAGCCGTTTGTTTTGCCCAAACGCAACCACGCAAGCAAATCAAGAGTCAGCTCATTTCCTATTTCACCAACTACGACTTGGGATTCAGTTCCAAAAGTGAGAAATGCACTGTTGAAAACGTACAGACCGACGACGAGAAGAAAATCCTCTCCATCTATGTCTCCGAAGCTTTTGGAACCCAACCGTTGAGCCTCCAGAAAGTGCAGCGTATCTATCGGGAAGTCAGACAACTGCTGCCCTCCCCCTATGACACCTACCAAACCCAGATCTATTCCAAGCAGGTGCTTATCGACGATCTGGTGCCAGGCGGAACCGGCACAACTCCTCGCCAATGGGGTGATATCCACCACCGCGGGAACGCATGGGTTACACCTTTGGACCGGACATACGATGTCGAAAACGGCCTCGAGGGAAGGCATCTGTGTCTGTGGGCAAGTCATGGCCGGTATTTCTCCCTCAAAGACCAGAATTGGCAGTGGCAACGCCCCAACCTGTTTTGTACGAACGAAGATCTGCTGACCCAGACTTTTGTTATACCCTATTTATTACCCATGCTGGAAAATGCAGGGGCCATAGTTTACAGCCCCCGTGAACGCGACTGGCAACGTTGCGAGGCTATCGTGGACAACGATACTCCCGAACAAGGTGGCTATTATCTGGAGCGCCAGGGACAACATCCATGGAACAGCATCAATGTGGGATTTGCACCGCTTAAAACGGTCTATACAGACCGCGAGAACCCTTTCCTCGCGGGAACAGCGCGCATGGCTAACACGCAAAACAGGCGGGCCCAGGAGAGTCGCATCTCATGGGTTCCTCAAATTCCCGAAGACGGCTCCTATGCCGTATATGTCAGCTACAGTACGCTTCCCACCAGCATCCCTGATGCGCACTACACTGTGCACCACGGAGGGCAAACCAGCCATTTCCGCGTCAACCAGCAAATGGGAGGCAGCACATGGGTCTATTTAGGCACCTTCTTTTTCAATGCCAACAACGAAAAGGACAACTTCGTAGAACTCAGCAACAGAAGCAACTATAGAGGACATGTAACTGCTGACGCTGTACGTTTTGGTGGCGGAACGGGAAACATTGCTCGCGGCGACAGCCTCAGCGTGAGTGGTCTGCCACGGTGCTTCGAAGCGGCTCGCTATGCGGTCCAATGGGCAGGAGCTCCTTATGAGGTCTATGCCTCAAAGAACTCCACCAACGACTATGCCGAAGATATCAATGCGCGCTCAGCCATGGAGAACTATCTCGCCCGGGGTTCGGCCTATGCTCCAGGAGATTCCGGATTGCACGTGCCTTTAGAATTGAGTATAGCAATCCACTCCGATGCCGGCACCACGCGCGACAACAGTTTTATCGGCACACTGGGGGTTTACACTTCAGACTTCAACGAGGGGTTCCTCCCTGCCGGCCTTTCACGCCTCACGTCGCGAGACCTTTGTGATCAGGTTATGACTCAAGTCTTCGACGATTTGAAAGGTACACTCGGAACATGGTCGCGCCGCATGATGTTCGACCGCAACTATAGCGAATCCCGCGAGCCCATCGTCCCTTCCATGATCCTGGAGACGCTCTCTCATCAAAATTTCCCGGACATCCGTCTGGCTCATGATCCTTACTTCAAGTTCCTCCTGTCTCGTGCTATTTATAAAGGTATTCTGCGTGCCGTACATAACTTACACGAAAGCGGAGAAGCCATAGTGCAGCCTTTGCCCATAACGGCTCCAGCCGCCCACATACATGCCCAGGAACGGGAGATAGAACTCAGCTGGCTGGCCACCGAAGACCCACTGGAGCCTTCAGCTATGCCCACTGGTTTTATCGTGTATCATGCGACAGACAACGGCGACTTCGACAATGGTACTTACGTCCGCCAAGCATCTTACCGCCTTAAGGATGCCACCACCGACGTCCTCCATCGCTTCCGCATCACAGCATGCAACGAAGGCGGACAGAGCATGTACTCGCAGGAGGTCTGCGCATATATCTACGACAACGGAGGCCCGCAAGTCCTTGTGGTGGACGGTTTCGACCGCCTGGCCGGTCCTCGGCCTTTCGAGAACGACTCCCTGTTGGGCTTTGACCTGAACAACGAACCGGGGGTGCCCATGGCCAAGATGCCGGGCTACTGTGGGGAGCAGGTGTGTTTCAACAAGGCTACGATGGGACGCGAAGGTCCGGGAGCATTAGGCTTCAGCACCAGCGAACTTGAGGGGATGATCATCGCGGGGAACACTATGGACTGGACCACACGCCATGCGCGAGACCTGATCCTGGCCACTAACGGACGGATCAATATCGGCAGTTGCACCACGCGGGCAGCCGAACGCACCATCTTTGACAGCCGCCAGTACCAGCTCCTGGATCTTGTCCTCGGCCTGCAATGCGCCGATGGCTATAGTCTCATCCAGTCCAGAGCTTTTACGCCCGAAGTCATCCAAGCCACTGCAAGCTTTGCACGCAACGGCGGCAGCATTCTTGTCAGCGGAGCCAATATTGGCAATGACCTGGGCGACAAGGAGAGCCGTCTCTTTGCCCATTCCGTACTCAAATATGACTACATACAAACCTTGCAGACCGACTCCCTGCTCAGTCTGACTGGCCTTAACACCTCTTTCGAGATCCATCGCGTCTTCAATGAAAAAAGTTACCGGGTAGCCCACGTGGATTGTCTGTTACCGGTCGATGGTGCTTTTTGCCCAATGATTTACAACCCTACAGGTCAATCTGCAGCTGTCGCCTACAAGGGCGCTGATTACAGCACGATTTCTCTCGGATTCCCCTTCGAATCCATCACCGATGCAGACACTCGGGTCAACCTGTTGAGAGGAATCCTCCAATTCCTCATGCCATAGACAACCATACGGGCACCCTCTTCGAAAAAGAGTCCCGTTCAAGCGTCTCCAGTATTCCTCTGACCTCACACATCCGAGTCTCATCTTTTGCTCCGCATCCGCTACGAGCATCACTTTAACAATGGGTCGCCAATACTTTGAATTTCAGCAGTTTACGATACGCCACGACCATTGCGCCATGAAGGTAAATACAGATGGCGTCCTCTTGGGAGCGTGGGCTCCGTTACCCATGCAAGGTACGGCATTGGATATTGGCACGGGAAGTGGACTCGTGGCTCTGATGGCAGCCCAGAGAGCCCCGAAACTGGAAATCACGGGGATTGACATCGATGCCGATGCCGTATCACAAGCCCGGGAGAACGCCACGGCCTCTCCTTTTGCCGAACGTATCTCCATCGATTGTATGAGCCTGCAACAACTTGCTCAGGACGCCGCAAGCATCAAGCCGTTCGATGCCATATTATGTAATCCGCCCTTTTTCCAGGAAATGTTGCTGCCCCCCGATGTGCTGCGTGCACAGGCCAGGCACACCACCACCCTGCCCTTCCTCACCCTCGTCGCCTGCACAACTCAACTGCTCGCCCAGGATGGCAACTTCAGCATCATCATTCCCTTCTCCGCTTTTGATACATTTCTTCGTTTGTGCTTTGCCGAGGGACTTGTCCTGCATGGCAGTTGTGTTGTCAGGACGACCGGCCACAAAGCCCCTAAACGCATCCTAGCAAACTTCGTCAAGGCCGCGAATCCCATGGCCTGCGAACCGCCACAAACCGAAACTCTGACCCTCATGGAAAATGGCATCCGAAGCGAGGCATATCAGGCACTGACGCGCGATTTCTATCTTTGGTAAACCGATTCTTACACTTTTATAGGGCCTGTTCCGTTTTTTTTATCTATCTTTGCACACTTTTTCAAAAGAGATTTCTCCCCAATGAGTAAAAATACCCCCAATCCGTTCTCCTTCATCGCTGAATTCGATGAAGATGAAAGCAACATCTTAAAGACCAAGATTCCCGCCACCCTCATGGTGCTCCCCCTGCGGCATATCGCCATCTTTCCCGGCGTAATCATGCCTGTAAGTGTGGGCCGGGCATCCTCGTCGCGAATCGTTCGCGAGGCTTATGCCAAGAAGCAGGTGATTGCCTGTTTCACGCAGATTGACCCGCAAACCGAATTTCCCGAGCAGGGCGACCTGTACGATATTGGAGTCGCCGCACGGGTCATGCGCATCTTCGAGATGCCCGACAAGACCATGACCGTGGTGCTTCAGGGACTCTCGGTGATTAAGCTGCACAAACTGGCCCACAATGCCAACTCCGACCTTGAAGCGTTGGTGGAGACCTGCCACGAGCAAGTTGAAGAGATGGAAAGCAAGACGTATTCCATGCTCCGTACCACGGTGCACGAACGTGTTCTGGAATACATCAACCTGCACGAGCTTCTCGACGATGATGCCATCATGGCTGTCAACAACACCTTCCAGACGTTCTTCTTCATCAATTACATTTGTTCCCAGATTCCCATAGATACGAGCCTGAAGATCGCATTGCTCAGCGAATTCAGTCCCATCCAGCGCGGCAACAAACTCTTGCGTGCCATCTCCACCGAGATTCAATATGCACGCATCCGCAACGACATCCGCGAGAAGACTCAAGTGGACCTCGACAAGCAGCAACGCGAATACTTCCTTCAACGGCAGCTTCAGAATATCCAGGAGGAATTGGGCAACAGCACGGGCAACGACGCGGCAAAGCTGCGCCGCAAAGCGGCACAGAAGAAATGGAACGACGAAGTCCGGAAGACCTTTGAGGAGGAGCTCGACAAACTCAGCCGCATGAATCCTCAAAGTCCCGACTATCAAGTGCAACTCACCTTTCTCGAGACCTTGGTGAAGCTTCCATGGAACATACGTACCCAAAGCAACTATAACCTCAACCGCGCCGAACGGATCCTCGAAAAGAACCACTACGGCATGAAGGAGGTCAAGGAGCGCATCCTTGAGCACATCGCCGTGCGCTACTTCAGCCACGACAAGGCACGCCCGACCATTCTCTGCCTCTACGGCCCTCCCGGCGTGGGCAAGACTTCCCTCTGCCGCAGCATCGCCGACGCCATGGGACGCAAGTATGTGCGTGCCTCACTCGGCGGTATGCACGACGAAGCCGAGATTCGAGGGCACCGCCGCACCTACATCGGCGCCATGCCGGGGCGCATCATCAAGAGCCTCATCAAGGCGGAATCCTGCAATCCGGTCTTTGTGCTCGACGAGATCGACAAGATCACTGAGCACACCCAAAACGGCGACCCCGCCAGTGCCTTGCTCGAGGTGCTCGACCCCGAGCAGAACAAGGCCTTCCACGACAATTTCCTCGAGGTGGACGTCGATCTGTCCGACGTCATGTTCATCGCCACGGCGAATAATATCAGCACCATACCCCGTCCCTTGCTCGATCGCATGGAACTCATCGAAGTGAACGGTTATATCACCGAAGAAAAAATTGAGATTGCCAAGCGGCACCTCGTCCCGCGTGTCAAAGAGGGATGCGGACTCAAAGATGACAAGAGCATCAAGCTCAACAAGGCTACCCTCGAATTCATCATCGAGAACTACACGCGCGAGAGTGGCGTCCGTGGCTTGGAGAAGGAGCTCGACCGCTTCTTCCGCCGCATGGTGCTGCATTATGAGCGGCATCAGGAATTCCCTTTCCTTAAGGTCTCGGAAGAGGACATCGAGAGCATCTTGGGCAAGCCCAAATTCCAACGTGATGCATATCAGGGAAATGGCTTTGCCGGGGTCGTCACAGGGCTTGCATGGACCAGTGTCGGCGGCGAGATCTTGTATATCGAGAGCAGCCTCAGCCGGGGCAAAGGGCAGAAACTCACCCTCACGGGTAATCTCGGCGATGTCATGAAGGAGTCGGCAGTGCTCGCCCTCGAGTTCATCAAAGCGCATGCCGGGGAACTGGGCATCGACATCCGCATCTTCGACGCCTACAACATTCATATCCATGTGCCGGAGGGGGCTGTGCCCAAGGACGGACCCAGTGCCGGCATCACCATGACCACCTCCCTCGTCTCGGCACTCACCCAGCGCAAGGTCAAGCGGGGCATTGCCATGACGGGTGAGATCACCCTCCGCGGCAAAGTCCTTCCCGTCGGGGGCATCAAGGAGAAAATCCTCGCCGCCAAACGTGCCGGCATCACCGACATCATCCTCTGTCGCGACAACCGCAAGGACATCGAGAGCATCGACGCCCTCTACCTCAAAGGGCTCAACTTCCACTATGTGGAGAACGTCCTCGAAGTGCTCCAACTGGCGCTGCTCGACGAGCAAGTGGCACACCCCATCACCTTCATCTTCGACGATACCAAGGAATGACTTTCGAACTTCAACATACCGATCCGCTGAGTGCTGCACGTGCCGGACTCATCCATACGGACCACGGCGACATACACACACCCATCTTCATGCCCGTGGGCACGGTGGGGTCGGTCAAGGGCGTACCGTTGCGCGACCTCACCGACGACATCAATGCTGAGATCATCCTGGGCAACACCTACCACCTCTACCTCCGTCCGGGCACCGGCATCCTCGAGGCCGCAGGCGGTCTCCACCGCTTCAACGGGTTCTCCCGTCCCATGCTCACCGACAGCGGAGGCTTTCAGGTCTTCTCCCTCACCGGCATCCGCAAGCTTCGCGAAGAGGGGTGCGAGTTCCGCAGCCACATCGATGGCAGCAAACATTTCTTCTCACCCGAGCGCGTCATGGACATCGAGCGCAGCATAGGAGCCGACATCATGATGGCTTTCGACGAATGTCCGCCCGGAACAGCTCCCTACGACTATGCCCGCAAAAGTCTGGCCCTTACCCACAACTGGCTCGACCGCTGCATCGCACGTTTCCGCGAGACCGAACCCAGATACGGCTACCATCAGAGCCTCTTCCCCATCGTACAGGGCGTCACCTACCGCGACCTCCGCACACAAAGCGCTGAGTTCGTAGCCTCCAAGGAGGCCGAGGGCAATGCCATCGGCGGACTGGCCGTGGGCGAACCCGCCGAGGTGATGTACGAGATGATCGAACTCGTCAACGGCATCCTCCCCACCGACCGTCCCCGCTACCTCATGGGCGTAGGCACACCCGCCAACATCCTCGAGGCCATCAGCCTCGGCGTGGATATGTTCGACTGCGTCATGCCCACCCGCAACGGCCGCAACGCCATGCTCTTCACCTCCGAAGGCACCATCAATATGCGCAATGCCAAATGGGCCGGCGACTTCTCACCCGTTGACCCCAACGGCACCAGTTATGTCGACCACGCCTACACGCGCGCGTACCTACATCATCTATATAAGGCGCAGGAACTCCTGGCCCTCGAGATCGGCAGCCTCCACAACCTCGCCTTCTACCTCTGGCTCGTCCGCGAAGCACGGCGCCACATCATCGCCGGCGATTTCCGCACCTGGAAAGACGTGATGATCAGGAAAACGTCCCAGCGCCTCTGATACGCAGAGCCAGTTAATAGCCAGCCTCACCCCCCTAACCCCCTCCCCCCCCTCTGGGTCGAGTGTATGGCGGTTCGTCCGCCATCCCACCCAGCTCAAAAACTCAAAAACTCACCCCCTCCCCCTCTCCCCTCATCGATGCATCAAGACAATACAACAACACCCCCAACGCCCATGGTTCCTCCCCGCCATACCCTCGCCGGCAAGAAATGGTGGGGCAGGTTTGCCGACTTCTTCCGCAGCATCCGGCGCAATCTCTTCTCGCGCTTCGACCGCTACATCATTTTCAAGTTTCTTGGTACGTATTTCTTCTCCATCGTTCTCATTATCTCCGTAGCCGTAGTTTTCGATTTCTCCGAGCATTCCGACAAGTTCACCATGAACCATGCCCCTATGATAGGGCTTATCAAATACTATTTCAATTTCGTCCCCTTCTACACCAATCTCTTCTCCGCCCTCTTCGTCTTTATTGCCGTCATCTTTTTCACCTCGAAATTAGCAGAGAACTCTGAGATCATTGCCATGATGAGCACCGGTATCAGTTTTGGCCGACTGCTACGTCCGTATATGGTCGCCTCAGCATTCATTGCCATCATCAGTTTCTATCTTGGTGCCGAAGTGATTCCACGCGGGTCGGTGAAACGAGTGCAATTCGAGATGCGGTACAAGAACAAAAAGAAACCATTGGTGGCAGATCACGTACAGCTGCAGGTCGATACGGGGGTCATCGCCTACATCGATCATTTCGAAGGCACCACCAAGACCGGTTACCGTTTCTCCCTCGACAAATTCCAGAACAAAAGCCTCGTCAGCCACCTCACCGCACAACGCATTCAATACGACTCCCTTGCCGACGAACGCTTCCACTGGAAACTCTACGATGTCAAGATTCGCACCCTCCTGGGCTTGCGTGAACATATTACCACGAAGCACTTCCTCGACAGCGTGATCATCATGGAACCACAGGATTTCTTCGTTCTCAAGAACCAGCAACAGACACTCACCAACGACCAGCTTCTCGACTATATCGAACGGCAGAAGCTACGCGGAGCCGGCAACGTGAAAGTGTTTGAGATGGAGTACAACAAACGCTATGCCGACCCCTTCGCAGCTTTTATCCTCTCTGCCATCGGTCTGGCACTCTCGTTCCGTAAGCGCAAAGGCGGTATGGGGGCTTCATTAGGCATCGGACTTGCCTTAGCTGCCCTCTACATCATGTTGCAAACCATCAGTTCCACCTTTGCCATCAACAGCGGATGGCCTTCTGTCATAGCTGCCTGGATGCCCAACTTCCTCTTCACCCTCGTTGCCGTATGGCTCTACCAAAAGGCTCGCCGATAACCTCCCCGCTCAAAAACTCAAAAGCTCACCCCCCTCTGTGGGTTGAGTGTATGGCGGTTCGTCCGCCATACCCCCCGCTCAAAACTCAAAAACTCAAAGAGCCAACTCGTCCGCTCGACCTCTGGTCGCTTCATACTTGAAGAACTTGTCAACTCGTCCGCTCGACCTTCGGTCGCTTGACACTTCAAGAACTTGTCAACTAAAAGGACCAACTCGTCAACTAAACATAAATCATGCAATTTGAAGACTTAGATCTCAACTACGACGTCCTCGATGCACTCGACGACATGAACTTCACCGAGTGCACCCCCATCCAAGAACAATCCATCCCCCCGCTCCTCCAAGGACGCGACCTCATCGGCGTGGCGCAGACCGGCACCGGCAAGACCGCGGCCTACCTCCTGCCCGTCCTCTCGCAACTGCGCGACGGCGGTTTCCCCAAGGAAGCCATCAACTGCGTCATCATGGCACCCACGCGCGAACTCGCCCAGCAGATCGACCAGGCCATGGAAGGCTTCTCCTACTACCTCGGCGACATCTCCAGCGTCAGCGTCTACGGGGGCAACGACGGCATACGCTACGAACAGGAGAAGCGCGCACTCAGCATGGGTGCCGACGTCGTCATCGCCACACCAGGCCGCCTCATCAGCCACCTCTCGCTCGGCAATGTCGACCTCTCCCGCGTCAACTTCTTCATCCTCGACGAGGCCGACCGCATGCTCGACATGGGCTTCTACGAGGACATCATGCAGATTGCCAACAACCTGCCACGGCAGCGCCAGACCATCATGTTCTCCGCCACCATGCCCGACAAGATTGTAGACCTGGCCAAGACCATCCTCAACAATCCTGTCGAGGTCAAGATAGCCCTCAACAAACCCGCCGAGGGCATCCGGCAGAGCGCCTTCGTTTGCTACGAAGCACAGAAACTCAAGATCATCGAACACCTCTTCAGACAGCGCAAGCCCGAGCGCGTCATCATCTTCGTCGGCAAGAAGATCCACACCAAGGACGTCGCCATCTCCCTCAAACGGCGCGGCTACAACGCCGAAGCCATGCATTCCGACCTCCTCCAGGAGCAGCGCGACGACGTCATGTACCGCTTCAAGACCGGGCAGATCGATATCCTCGTGGCCACCGACATCGTTGCGCGCGGCATCGACATCGACGACATCCAACTCGTCATCAACTACGACGTCCCACACGACGAAGAAGACTACGTCCATCGCATCGGACGCACCGCACGTGCCGGCAGGGACGGACGCGCCATCACCCTCGTCAGCGAGAAAGACCAGCCGCAGTTCAAGGACATCGAACGCTTCCTCGAAAAGGACGTCCCCAAAGAGCCCGTCCCCGAGGAGTTGGGCGAGACACCCGCCTATACCGGACGGGGAGAAAGCAGCCGGCGCGGAAGTCGCAGCCGGCGCAGAGGACAGGACGGTCGCGGAGGACAGGGCGGTCGCGGAGGACAGGACGGAAAGGGTGGAAAGCGTAAAGCGCACCACAGCGACAAGGCTGCGCACCCAACCCAAAACCAGAAGGGCGCTGACCGCACGGCACCTGAAAAGGACACCGTCCCTGCTGCCACGCCATCCTCCGAAGAAGGCAAAAAAACAGGACGGAAGCGCAACCATCGCGGCGGCAAGAAACACCGCAAGCCCTCAGACGGCACAAGACCTTCGCCTGACACAGCCCAACCGAACATCTGAATAAGGTTACACCGGTGCTCTTTTCCCGAAAAATGCCACCATTACCATATAAATAGTCCCCGACCATCATTTTTTTCAAACTAAATTTGTCCAAATCACAAGAAAGTTGTACTTTTGCATCCGCTTTCCGGGGTGTAGCGCAGTTGGTAGCGCACCTGGTTTGGGACCAGGTGGTCGCCCGTTCGAGTCGGGTCACCCCGACAAAGTGATTTCAAGAAAGAGGACGCCGTGCGGCGTCCTTTTCCTTTTCTTTCCCTTTTCTGCTATCCTTACAGCAAGACCCCTTGAACACGGTTTACGATGCCCGTCAACGTTTTTACCTTATGACACACGTGTGTCATAAGGGCAAACCACCGGGGGCCGTCGTGAACCCCGTTCAAGGGGTTTCTCTGATATCCTTGCCTTTGTGAGATTCTGCTTTCTTTTGATCCGTACAACTAAAGAGGGCACCATTGCTGGTGCCCTCTTTTGGTCATTATCATTTTGCGGGTTATTTCTTCCCGGCCTTCCAGAAGTCTTCCTCGGCCTTCATCTCAGCCTGCTGCTTGTCGTAAGCAGCCTTCTGTGCAGCGTACTCGGCATTGTGGCGCTCCACGGTCTGGATGTTGGTTTTCAGACGCTGTGCCTGTCCGGCGAGGGTGATGTCGGCGGCTGCAGCCTTGTCGCAATAAGCCTTGGCCTCGGCATAGTTCTTGGCCTTGGTGGCGATGTTGGCGCGCTGCATGAAGCACTTGCCCTCGAGGTCGGGGTTGTACTGTGCGGCCTTGTCGAGATAGGCGTAGGCGCTCTTGAAGTCGCCGCTCTTACGCATGGCGGCCGCCACGCGGAGGGCGATGTTGCCCTTGAGGTTGTCGCTCTGGCAGAGTTCGATGGCCTTGTTGTAGTACTCTACGCTCTTGGCGGCCTGACCGTCCTTGTAGTACTTCTGGGCGGTACCGATGGCGGACTCGTAGGAGGGCTCGATGTTGTAGGCGTACTCAGCAGCCTTGTAGTAGACGGGGGTATCGTCGCAGTCGTTGGCGGCCATGACGGTGAGCGCGCTCTTCAGGTAAGAGAGGTTGTCCTTGTTGGCCTCGACCTTGGGTGTGAAGATGGCGATGATCTGGTCGCGGTCAGCTGCCTTGGACTCGGCGAAGAGACCTTCGATGGTGTTGAGGGGCGCGTCGTACTTCTCGACAATCTTGCGAGCCTTGGCAGTGTCGGGCTCTTCCTTGGCCAGTTGGAGCATCTTGTCGCAGACCTCCTTGCTCTCGAGGTAGTCCTGGAGGAACTGCTCGCGGAAGCCGTTGTTGTCGGCCTGGTACTTGGCATAGCTGACGCGGAAGAACATGTCGAGGACGAAGCCTTCGACCTCGCGACCGCCGAACTCGTTGATCTTGCTGATACCGTCGGAGAAGAGGTTGTAGGCCTTGTCGAGGGTATAGGCGGGGTCGCATTTGGGCGCATAGGCTGCGTAGTCGTAGGCCTTGCGGGCGATGACGTCGCCCTCGGTGGCACGACGGTCAACGCGGGTGAAGGAGTTGAGTCCCTCGAGGTTCTTGACGCGGGTATCGTAGACGTTCATCAGTTCCTGGAAGTACTGCTGACGCTTGGCGGCATCCTGTTCCCCGGAGATGAGCATGGCGAGCATGTAGGCGCCGTTGGTGTAGATACCCATCTGCGAGAAGGGCGCCTTGTCGAAGACCGGTTTCCAGACGTCGTAGGCCTCGGTCCAGTTGGAACTGTTGATGGCCATCTGGAACATGCTGAGGTTCTGGCGCGTGCGGAGGCTGTCCTCGCCTGTTCCGATGCGCTCGTACCACTGGGTTCCTTCGTATTGTGCCATGGCCGGAGCGGCGAAGACTGCTACACAAACGGCCAGAAATAATTTCTTCATTTTCATCGTTGTTTATTATTAGAGGTTACTAAAAATCCTTGTTTTGTTGTTCTACCGATTTAGACATTGATTTCGGAATAAGGTTTAAGTCCCAGATAGGCATACTGGAAGTTCTTGCCCTTGACGGAGGGGAACTGACTGCGCGGATCAACGTCGGCCCGTGTGCGCAGATGGTCGATGATGCGATTGTAGCAGTCCTGCGGGCTGAGCGCCTTGACGCGTGCGACAAAGGTGGTGTCCTTGTAGTCGAACTTGCCCGTTTGTGGCACCACCACGACACGCTTGAAATGCACGGTGCCTTCGTACCATCCCGGCATTGGGTCGTTCAGGCGCTTCTGGAGCAGCTCCTTGGGTCGCAGGATTTGTTGGCGTGGTTCGACAGGAGCCGTCTCCGTTTCCGCCCCACCCTTGCCGTTGGCCTTGAACTCTTCCAATGTGGAGGCCGTTGTTTTAATAACAATAAAGTACACACGCGCGCGAACCTTATATCTCTTGGGATAAGGCATGTCGCTCTGCGCATAAACGCGGAAATCAGCCTCAAACTCCGGAGTGATGTTGAAGTCCTGAATCGTGCTGATAAACTGCAACGCCTCGTCGGCATTCCTCACCACACATTCATCATCGAAATATCGGATATATAAATTCATGATATGATTTGTTTTGTAAACGGGTGCAAATTTACATAAAATCTGCCAATAAAATGCGTTTTTCCCTTTTTTAAGACAGCAAAAGCACTTTTTTCTATCTTTTTTATCATTTTTTTCTTCTTTTTGTTGTCGGATTGAACACAAATGCCTACTTTTGCTCCCGAAATGAAACGAATGACAAACAAATATTGGTGGTGGCGTAACTCAAGTCCTAAAAAGTCGTGAGGAGCGTTGCCGTATACCTATAAAGAAATATCTTATAATTATAGTAAAAGGCCTGTCGCAATCACGACAGGTCTTTTTCTTTTTGAACGACACCCATTCATTTGACACACGACCTCACTGCACAACACATTCACATCTCCCCCCCCCGACAGTGCCCCCAATCTGCAACACTAAACATTTCAACATACATGACACAAAGCAACAACATCAACATCAACGGCTACTACGGCAACTACGGCGGTGCTTATGTACCCGAAATTCTCTACAAGACGGTGGAGGACCTGAAACGCCAATACCTCGATATCATTGAAAGCGAGGATTTCAGGCAAGAATACCATCAGCTCCTGCGCGACTATGTCGGCCGTCCCAGTCCCCTGTATCTGGCCAAACGCATGAGCGAGCGCTACGGCTGCCGCCTCTATCTGAAGCGCGAGGACCTGAACCACACAGGTGCCCACAAAATCAACAATGCCATCGGGCAGATCCTCCTGGCCAAGCGCATGGGCAAGAAACGCATCATCGCCGAGACAGGTGCGGGACAGCACGGAGTGGCCACAGCCACGGTCTGCGCGCTGATGAACATGCCCTGCCGCGTGTATATGGGAGCCACAGACGTGGCACGCCAGCACGTGAATGTGGAACGCATGCGCATGCTGGGCGCCGAAGTCTTCCCGGTGGAGAGCGGCAACAAGACGCTGAAGGATGCCACGAACGAAGCCATCCGCGACTGGTGCTGCCATCCCGCCGACACCTTCTACATCATCGGTTCCACGGTGGGGCCGCACCCCTACCCCGACATGGTGGCTCGCCTGCAGAGCGTCATCTCACAAGAGATCAAGCAACAGATTCAGGAGCACGAGGGGCGCGACTACCCCGATTACCTCATGGCCTGCGTGGGCGGCGGCTCGAATGCAGCCGGCACCATCTACCATTATCTCGACGACGAGCGCGTGCGCATCGTACTGGGCGAAGCCGGAGGACACGGCATCGACAGCGGCGAGACGGCGGCCACCATCCACTGCGGCACCGAAGGCATCATCCACGGAGCCCGCACCCTGGTGATGCAGACTGAAGACGGCCAGATCACAGAACCCTACAGCATCTCAGCCGGACTCGACTATCCCGGCATCGGTCCGCTCCACGCCCATCTGGCCCGCAGCGGACGGGCTACCGTGATGGCCATCAACGACGACGAAGCCCTCGCCGCCGCCTACGAACTCACCCGCCTGGAAGGCATCATTCCCGCCCTCGAAAGCGCCCACGCACTGGCCATGCTCCCCAAGATGAAGTTCAAGGCCGACGACGTCGTGGTGCTCACGGTGAGCGGAAGAGGCGACAAGGATTTGGGGACGTATCTGGAACATCTTCATCAGTGAATAGTGAAAAGTGAAAAATGAAAAATTCGCGTTTCCTTTGAATTGAAGATAGGGGACTGGAGAGAAATACGGGGCCCTTTTGAAAGGGGGCTGAAATAATCACTAAAAAATAAAACACTATGTCATTTCATTATACTACAGCAACACAACATATTTTGGGTGACCTGCACACACCGGTAAGCGTATACCTGCGCGTCCGGGGGTTGTATCCCCAGAGCGCATTGATGGAGTCGAGCGACTATCACAGCAACGAGAATGCGCGGTCGTTCATCGCCCTGCAGCCCCTTGCCTCCATCGGCATCGGCCACGATCAGGTCACGGTGAGCCTTCCCGACGGAAGCACGACGACGTCGCCATTCGGAGCCTCAGGCACTTCGCCAGCGTTGAACGGAAAAGGCGTGGACGCACCTTCGTCGGCCAGTGGAGAGTGTGCGGAGGCCATCGAGTCGTTTCTCGCGCGTTTCAGCGTGAAGGGCGAAGGTGCCGAATTCTGCGGTCTGTACGGCTACACCACGTTCAATGCCGTGCGCTATTTCGAGCAGATTCCCGTCAAGGACGAAACGCGCGACGAGAACGATGCCCCCGACCTGCTGTATATCCTTTATAAATATGTCGTTGTCTTCGACCATTTCAACAACTCGATGACGCTGATAGAACTCCTGGCGGATGGCGAAACGAGCCGTTTGGACGAACTGCGCCACCGCTGCTGCGAGGGCTTTGCAACCCCCTACCCTTTCCATGCCGAAGGTCCCGTCGCGTCCACGCTGACCGACGATGAGCACCGCGCCAACATCCGTCGCGGTATCCAGCACTGCCTGCGCGGCGATGTGTTCCAGATTGTGCTCTCACGCCGTTTCACGCAGCGTTTCACGGGCGACGATTTCCAACTGTACCGAGCCCTGCGCAGCATCAATCCCTCGCCCTACCTGTTCTATTTTGACTTTGGAGGTTTCCGCATCTTCGGCTCCTCACCAGAGACCCACTGCCGCATTCAAGGCACAACGGCCTACATCGACCCCATCGCCGGCACCACCCGCCGCACAGGCAACCGCGAGGAGGACCGCCGTGCAGCCCAATACCTGCGCGACGACCCGAAGGAGAACGCGGAGCATGTGATGCTCGTGGACCTGGCACGCAACGACCTGAGCCGCAACTGCCACGATGTGCACGTAGATTTCTTCAAGGACATGCAGTTCTATTCGCACGTCATTCACCTCGTGAGTCGCGTCAGCGGAAAGCTCGACAGTAATGCCTCACCCATCCGCGCCTTCATCGACACCTTCCCTGCCGGCACGCTCTCAGGAGCGCCCAAGGTGCGTGCGATGCAACTGATCACAGACATCGAGCCCCACAACCGCGGAGCCTACGGCGGCTGCATCGGTTTCCTCGGCCTCGACGGTTCGCTCAACCAAGCCATCACCATCCGCACCTTCGTAAGCCGCGGCGGCGAACTGTGGTTCCAGGCCGGCAGTGGAATCGTTGCCAAGAGCGACGTGGAATATGAGTTGCAGGAAGTCAACAACAAACTCGGTGCGCTGCGCAAGGCGATTCAAGCGGCAGAGGGGGTGTGAGTGAGGTCGTGAGTTTTTAAGTTTGTGAATTTTTGAGTTTTTGAGCGGGGGTGATATGGCGGACGAACCGCCATACACTCGACCCACGGGGGACGGTTGAGTTTTTGAGTTCTCCAAGTGTGGAGCGACCAAAGGTCGAGCGCTTGAGTTCTTGAAAGAAAAGAGTATTATAAATCATAAAAAAGGCTCGGAAAGAGCAGGTAAAAATGAAAATCATCATCATAGACAACTACGATAGTTTCACCTTCAATCTTTCACACTTGGTGAAACAGCTTGGCGCCGAATGCAATACGGTCCGCAACGACCAATTTGCACTGGCCGATTTAGCGGACTATGACCGCATTATCCTTTCCCCCGGTCCGGGTATTCCCTCGGAGGCAGGTCTCCTCCTGGATGTCATCCGTGCTTATGCCGGAAAGAAGCCCATTCTGGGCGTATGCTTAGGCCATCAGGCCATCGGCGAGGCATTCGGTGCCCGGCTGGAGAACCTGAGCGACGTCTTCCACGGCGTACAGACGCCCATTTACGTCACCGCGCCCGATCCGCTTTTCAACGGATTGTCGGACTCGCCCCTTGTAGGACGCTACCATTCCTGGGTCGTTGCACGCGAGGGTTTTCCGGATTGTCTCGAGATCACGGCCGAGAGCGAAGAGGGACAGATTATGGCCCTCCGCCATCGCTCGCTCAACATCCGCGGCATCCAGTTCCACCCCGAGAGCGTGCTTACCCCTGATGGCGCCGCGATGCTCCGCAACTGGTTGGAGATGCCCGCCTGACTTCACTTCCATATTATTTAACAAACCCTGACACAACATCATCATCATCATAAACAACATGACACAATCAATGAAATCCGTCCTCGAGCGCATTCTGCGTCACGAAGTTCTCTCCCGCGAGGAGATGCACGACATCCTCGTAGCCATCACCCAAGAAGAAATCCCACACGAGCAAGTCACGGCCCTGCTCACCGCCCTGCAGATGCGAGGCGTTACCGTAGACGAGCTCCTCGGTTTCCGCGACGGCATCCTCGAGACGGGCGTTCCGGCCTTGCTCGATGCCGACCGATATATCGACGTCGTGGGCACCGGTGGCGACCGCAAGAACACCTTCAACATCTCCACCACATCCTGTTTCGTGATTGCAGG
Source organism: Bacteroidales bacterium (assembly GCA_024690405.1). Taxonomy (GTDB): domain Bacteria; phylum Bacteroidota; class Bacteroidia; order Bacteroidales; family Bacteroidaceae; genus Physcousia. Next base: position 780 of record JAILCU010000014.1, on the reverse strand, counting down.
TGCGGGTTACAAAGTAGCCAAACACGGCAACTACGCTGCGACCTCCGTCTCAGGTGCGAGCAACGTCATCGAACAACACGGAATCCGTTTTACGGCCGATGTCGACCGCCTCAACCGTTCGCTCGAAGAAGCAGGCATCGTTTACCTGCACGCCCAACTCTTCGCCCGCGCCATGAAATTCGTGGGCCCCATCCGCAAGGCGCTGCAATTCCCGACGATCTTCAACCTCCTGGGGCCGCTCGTCAACCCCAGCCGTCCCCAATGTCAACTATTAGGCGTTGCCAATCTCGACCAGATGCGACTCTACCAGCAGGTGTACCAACGCCTGGGCATCGACTACGCCATCGTTCATTCCATCGACGGGTATGACGAGATATCGCTGACGGGTGATTTCAAGGTAACCACCAATCACTACGAACGCCTGTTCCGTCCCGCCGACTTAGGCTTCAACATCGCCAAGCCCGAAGAACTCGTTGGCGGCGCCACGGAACTCGAGGCCGCAGAGATCTTCGACTCCGTACTCGAGAATCGCGCCTTGCCCGCACAGAAGAACATCGTTCTCGCCAATGCCGCCTTCGGCATCCAAGTGCTGGAGAAAGGCAGCAAGAGCATCGAGGAATGCATTGATATTGCCCGCGAGAGCATCGACAGCGGCAAGGCGCTCAAGTCTTTCCAAAAGTTCAAGGAAATCAATTCGTAAGCAGAAAGGCGGTCAGAGGGAAGGCAGCGGGACCCTCGCCTAATGGCGAGGGCACAGCGGCCGGGAAGAAGGCGACCGGA
>JAILCU010000121.1 GCA_024690405.1 Bacteroidales bacterium | reverse complement strand
TTGCGCACCAGTTCGTCGCGCCGGTACTCCTCGGATTGACTGTAACTTCCAAAATAAGCCATAATACGATAGGGTTTGAAGTTTTCGCGCCACAAAGATAAGGAAAATGTGCAGGGCAGCAAAGAAAACAGGAAGAAAGTTGAGTTGCAAGGAAGAGATGATTGCTAAGAATGAGTCGCAAGGAAGAGATGATTGCTAAGAAAGAGAGAAGGGAAAGGCAGAAAACATGACCCTCACTTGACAGTGAGGGCACAACGGCCCGAAGACAGGGAAGAGGGGAAGGACTTCAATGGCACAACGGCCCGAAGACAGGGAAGAGGGGAAGGACTTCAATGACACAACGACCCGAAGACAGGGAAGAGGGGAAGGGCTTCAATGACATAACGGTCCGAAGACAGGGAAGAAGGGAAGGACTTCAATGACACAACGGCCCGAAGACAGGGAAGAGGGGAAGGACTTCAATGACATAACGACCCGAAGACAGGGAAGAGGGGAAGACGGGAAGAGGGGAAGAGGGGGCAAGCATCAGAGAAACGGTGCCCCATGAGAACGAATCAAATGCAAAGCCAACAAAAAGGCTGCGCCCTCATGAAGAGGCGCAGCCATGAATGTATCTTATTTTTGTGTTTTTATTATGAGAATATCAATTGTTCTCGGGACGCAACTGACGAACTACAGCAGCGGTGCGCCACATCTCGCTCTCGCGCAGTGCGGCGAGTTCTTTCTCCAGTCCATCGCGGTAACCGGGCTTGGAGTTGCTGTCAATGGAGATCTGGGCCTCGTTGCCACTCTTGACGCTCTGGTAGAGTTTCTGCACCACCGGCTTGATGGCATCGTGGAACGGGCCCATCCAATCGAGGGCACCACGCTGGGCAGTAGTGGAACAATTGGCATACATCCAATCCATACCCTTAGCCGCGAAGAGGGGCATGAGGGATTGGGTGAGTTCCTCTACCGTCTCGTTGAAGGCCTCAGAAGGTGTATGACCATTCTCACGGAGCACTTCGTACTGGGCCAGCAACAGACCTTGAATAGCCCCCATCAGCGAGCCGCGCTCACCGGTGAGGTCGCTGGTAGCCTCGCGCTGGAAAGTGGTTTCGAAAAGATAACCGGAACCGATGCCGATGCCGAAAGCCAGCACCTTCTCGAGGGCCTTGCCACTGGCATCCTGATAGATAGCATAACTCGAGTTCAGGCCGCGTCCCTCGAGGAACATGGTGCGCAGGCTTGTGCCGCTGCCCTTGGGGGCAACCATGATCACATCAATGTCGGCAGGAGGCACTACGCCCGTACGGTCGTTCCAAGTGATTGCGAAACCGTGGCTGAAATAGAGCGTCTTGCCAGGAGTGAGATGGGGCTTGATTTTGGGCCACAACTGCATCTGAGCAGCATCGGAGAGCAGAAGGCACACAATCGTACCGCGCTCAGCAGCCTCCTCGAGCGAGAAGAGCGTCTCACCAGGAACCCAACCGTCAGCCACAGCCTTGTCATAAGTTTTGCCTTCACGCTGGCCAACGATTACATTGAAACCGTTGTCACGCAGGTTCTGAGCCTGGCCCGGGCCTTGGACGCCATAACCAAGTACTGCTATTGTCTCATTTTTCAGCACCTCGCGTGCCTTTTCAAGAGGAAACTCCTCACGCGTCATCACTTCTTCGATGACGCCACCAAAATTCATTTTTGCCATGTCTTATGCGCGAACCTTATTCTATTCGCTTTTGAATGTTTAACGTTGATGTTTTTAATTACGGCTGCAAAGGTAGTCATTTTAACGCGAAACGCCACATAAAAACATACATTTTTAAGTTATCTTACAGATTTTGTTGATTTTTGTCAGTCGTAAGAGAAAGAGCTATGAACACACGTTCTGAATCATTGAAGAGGAAAGCCCGAACGTCCTTTGACCATAGTTTCGGCCCTGAACCGCAGAAAGCAGTGGATCTGACGCAGGATTTCTTCAAACGACAGATGGCGTAAACTGCCCAATAAGCCACCCCGGCAATCCTGCGTCACCAGACTCATAGGACAAAGGGAGATGAATCAACAGAGAGCAAAAGGGTATAAGGACAGGGGAAGAGCGAAACGAGAGACGTAAGATATAGGCCCGGAACAGAGCACAGGGGCGCACATGGGGCTATTCCCAAAGGACTTTAGCCTGAATCACCGAATCGCCTTCGGGATGAGCGGGAGCACCCACATTCTTACGGATTTCGATATGCTGTTCAGCGGGCTGGCCGTTCGGCAATAGTTTGTCTGTGGGCTGACAGATAAAGGTGAGGGTGTCGCCCATATAACTTTCTATTTTGTAGGCGATGTCGAAACGCCTGATGCGGTGCTGTTCAAACACCTCACGAGGAAAAAGGTCGAGGATATGCTCGATGTATTTCACTGAGTTGATGTGCCCGTTGATGTCCACATCACTATAATAAGTGTTGATGGTGCGTGCCGCAGGTTCCGAGGAAGGACGGCTGGGACGGTACTTGGAGATAGGACACGGTTTCTCGTCGGCGGTGATGGCATAGCGAAGGATGTCGCCATCCTTGAGTTCGAGAAGGTTGGAAGGCTGACGGGTTTTCACATCAATCATCGCCCAGATGGAACGAGCATAGCCGTAGATGCGACCGTCGTCGGCATTACGGATGAGAAAATTACGTTCGGTGAAGAGTTTCATGACACTTTCCACCCACGTCTCCACTTCAACATGCTCATATTGAGAGGGGGTCTCGTCGAGTTCGATGCTCAAACGGGAAAGCACCCAAGTGTAGTGTACTTCGTTGAGTTGGTCAATGCCCCAGCCACGATTGTGAGAGTGCCGACCAGCGGCATTGAGGAGATGGTTGCCGAGGACACCCATGAAGATGTGTCCAGTGAAATCGACATGAAAGGGTTCTACGGAAAAACGGTAGGTTTCTATCTTTTCGAGTTGTTCCATACTGAAAGGGGGAAGAGGTTAAAATGCGAGAAAAACCACCATGCGTTCATGGCTAACCTTCATGCTGTGCCTTGCGGGTGGCCTCGCGTTCGGCCAGGTAATCATCAAGTTGTTCACGCGTACCACGAGTGATACAGATGCGTCCCGACCGGGCAAACTGAAGCACAACGCCCAGCGCGCTAAGGGCATCGTAGAGCGAGAGGATCTCCTCAGTACGCCCCGTCTTCTCGATAGCAGCATAGGTGGGATTCACTTCTACGATGCGCGCCCCATGATGACGCACGATATGACACACCTCCGGATTAGCCAGCATGGCGGGTGTAGAAATTTTCAACAACGACGTCTCGTGCAAGAAGATGTCCTCGTCGACAAAATAGCGCGCCTGGAGCACATCAATGCGCTTCTCTATCTGCGATTTAAGCATTTTCACCATCTCGAGCGTGCAATAGCATGTGATGGTGTATTTATGTACGCCTGGCGTACTGGAGGCAGACACATTGAGACTCTCGATATTTACCTGCCGTCGGGTGAAGACAGCCGTAATCTGATTCAGCACGCCGGCGATATTCTCGGAGTAGACGAGAATCGTGTAAAGCCGCGTGGAATGATCGCTCGAAGATTGAACTTGACTCATTACTTTCGTTGCTTATTTTTGCTTTTTGCGGTGCAAAGGTAAGGCAAAACTTTGAAACCGCGAAAAGATTCATTATGAAAGCAACACTTTTAACGGAAAAATAGACTTCTTTTTTTGTTTTTGTAAGCAAAAAGCAGTACTTTTGCGCCGATTTTTAATCAACCCACACACTTATGAGCGATAGACTATTCATTTTTGACACGACATTACGCGATGGTGAGCAAGTGCCCGGCTGCCAACTCAACACCGTTGAAAAGATTCAGGTAGCCAAGCAGTTGGAAGCACTCGGCGTGGATGTCATCGAGGCTGGTTTCCCCATCTCGTCGCCAGGCGACTTCAATAGCGTCATTGAGATATCCAAAGCCGTCACATGGCCCACCATCTGCGCCCTCACCCGTGCTGTAGAGAAAGACATCGACGTGGCTGTGGAAGCCCTGCAGTATGCCAAGCACAAACGCATACATACCGGCATCGGCACCAGCGAATCACATATCAAGTATAAATTTAATAGTACGCGCGAAGAAATCATCGAACGCGCCGTAGCGGCCGTCAAATACGCCAAGCGCTTTGTCGAAGACGTGGAGTTCTATGCCGAGGACGCAGGGCGCACCGACAATGAATATCTGGCACGCGTAATCGATGCCGTAGTGAAAGCCGGCGCCACCGTCTGCAATATCCCGGACACGACCGGCTACTGCCTGCCCGAGGAATTCGGCGCGAAGATCAAATACCTGATGGAACACGTCGACGGCCTCAGCGCCGGCAAGGCTATCCTCAGCACCCATTGCCACAACGACCTCGGCATGGCCACAGCCAACACCATGGCTGGTATCCTCAACGGAGCACGTCAGGCCGAAGTAACCATCAACGGCATCGGCGAACGAGCCGGAAACACCTCTCTCGAAGAAGTGGCGATGATCCTGAAATGCCACAAAGGCATAGCCATTGACACCAACATCAACACCCAGAAGATCTACCCCACTTCGCGGCTTGTATCATCGCTGATGAACATGCCCGTGCAGCCCAATAAGGCCATCGTGGGACGCAACGCGTTTGCCCACTCCAGCGGCATCCACCAAGACGGCGTGCTGAAGAACGTGCAGACTTACGAGATCATGGACCCCAAAGACGTGGGTATCGACGACAACAGCATCGTGCTGACTGCCCGTTCAGGGCACGCTGCCCTCAAGCACCGCCTGAACGTGCTGGGCGTGGACCTGGCCGACGATGTCCTTGACAAAACCTATCAGGCTTTCCTGCGACTGGCCGACCAGAAGAAGGAAATCACCGACGACGACATCCTCATGCTCGCCGGTGCCGACCGCACGGCTGCACATGCCATCAAACTTGACTACCTGCAAGTGACCACCGGCATGGGCGTCAAGAGCGTGGCATGCATCGGATTGGACATCACAGGCGAAAAGTTCGAAGCCTCAGCATCAGGCAACGGTCCTGTAGACGCAGCCATCAAGGCGCTGAAGAACATCATCCGTCGCCAGATGACACTCAAGGAATTCACGATTCAAGCCATCTCAAAAGGTTCTGACGACGTGGGCAAGGTTCACATGCAAGTGGAGTACGACGGGCATGTATATTATGGTTTCGGTGCCAACACCGACATCGTCACGGCCAGCGTCGAAGCCTATATCGACTGTATAAACAAGTTCAAGAAATAGAAAGTGTATCCATCACAATAAGCCGGAATAGTTCCCTGAACCGTTAGAGAAGACGTTCCGGCCCAAGAATGACGATATCACCTTCAGAATCAACAACGCTTCCCCCCACAGATCCAATGAGAACACTTTTTGATAAGATATGGGACGCCCACGTAGTGCAAAACGTGGAGGACGGTCCGACACAACTCTACATAGATCGCCTCTATTGCCACGAGGTGACATCACCACAAGCCTTCGACACGCTACGTGACAAGGGCATCAGTGTGCTGCGCCCACAGCAAATCTTTGCCATGCCAGACCACAACACGCCCAGCGACCAACAAACCTGCATCCCCGATGCTGTCGGACGCAAACAAGTAGAGACGCTCAAACGCAACTGCGAGGAATTCGGCATCCGCCATTTCGACATGGGCACCAAGGACAACGGAATCATTCACGTGGTCGGTCCCGAAAAGGGTCTCTCGCTGCCTGGCATGACCATCGTCTGCGGCGACTCACACACCTCAACACACGGTGCCGTGGGCGCCATAGCCATGGGCATCGGCACCAGCGAGGTGGCTCAAGTGCTGGCCTCGCAATGCATTCTCCAACAGAAGCCCAAGACAATGCGCATCAACATCGAAGGCACTCTGCCCAAAGGCACTACGGCCAAGGATGTAGCATTATACATCATGGCACAAATGACCACCAGCGGCGCCACGGGTTATGCCGTGGAATATGCCGGTGAAGCCATCCGGACGATGTCGATGGAAGGACGCCTGACGCTCTCCAACCTCTCCATAGAGATGGGGTCGCGCGCAGGGCTCATAGCCCCCGACGACATCACCTTCGCCTACCTCAAGGACCGCGAATATGCCCCGAAAGGCGAGGCTTGGGAGCGTGCCGTCAAGGAATGGCGCCAGTTGCGTTCTGACGATGATGCCGTGTTCGACAAGGAGGTCACCTACCGGGCCGAAGACATCGCACCCCGCATCACTTATGGCACGAATCCCGGAGCAGGCATCGCCATTAACGAAACGATTCCCACGCTCGACGAAATCAGCGAAGCGGAACGGCCGCAACTGCTTTCGCAACTCAACTACATGCAATTCGAACCCGGTCAACGGCTCGAAGGCATGCCCGTTGACTATGTCTTCCTCGGAGCCTGCACCAATGGCCGCATCGAGGACTTCCGGGCTTTTGCCTCTGTGGTAAAAGGACACAAGAAAGCCGACGGCATCGTGGCCTGGCTCGTGCCCGGTTCGTGGCTGGTGCGCCAGCAGATTATCGACGAGGGCATTGACAAGGTGCTCGCTGATGCAGGTTTTGAATTACGCCTGCCCAGTTGTTCTGCCTGTCTGGCGATGAACCCCGACAAGATCCCGGCCGGCAAATTGTCCATCTCCACCTCCAACCGCAATTTCGTAGGGCGTCAGGGACCTGGTGCACGCACCATTCTTGCCAGCCCGCTAACCGTGGCGGCCGCAGCCGTGACGGGAGTAATCACCGATCCAAGAAAAATGATATGAAAATGATATGAAACAGAAATTCGATATCGTCTGCTCCACTTGCATCCCCATTTCCATCGACAATTGCAACACGGACCTGATCATCCCGGCACGCTATCTGGCCAGCACCACACGCGACCCGAAATTCTTCGGGGATGCCTTCATGCACGACCTCCGCTTTACGGCTGAAGGTCAGCCGGTCAGTGACTTTGTGATGAATCAAAAAGAATACTCCGAGGCTCCTCGCGAGGGCGTCCATCAAATCATTGTGGCCGGACAGAACTGGGGCAGCGGCTCTTCAAGAGAGCATGCAGCGTGGGCCATTGCAGGCTATGGCGTGCGTGTGGTCGTAAGCAGTTCGTTTGCTGATATCCACCGCAACAATCTGTTGAACTGTTTCGTCCTGCCTGTAGTGGTGAGCGAAACATTCCAGCAAGAACTCTTCGAGAGCATTGCAAAAGACCCGCAGACGAAGGTGAGCGTCGATCTTCCCTCACAGACCATCACCAATGTGGCAACGGGCCATTCTGAGCAGTTCCCCATTAACGGCTACAAGAAATATTGCCTGATGAACGGCTTTGACGACATCGATTTCCTGTTGCAAAGCAAAGACAAGATTGCAGCGTATGAGGCACATTGAACTTCTCGACACCACCCTACGCGACGGCGAACAGACCAGCGGCGTGAGTTTTATGCCTCACGAGAAACTGATGATCTGCCGTGCCTTGCTCGAGGACTTGCGTGTGGACCGTGTGGAAGTGGCTTCGGCACGTGTCAGTGACGGAGAACTTGATGCCGTCCAGCGCATCACGCGTTGGGCTGCCACCAAGGACCTGCTCGACCGCGTGGAGGTGCTCGGATTCGTTGATGATGGCAAGAGCCTCGATTGGATTGAGCAAGCCGGCGCACGCACGATGAACCTCCTGTGCAAAGGTTCTCAACGCCATTGCAACGGCCAACTCGGGAAGACTATGGAACAGCATGCTGAAGACATCCGTCGCAACGTGCTGATGGCTGCCAAGAGAGGAATCGCCGTAAACATTTATCTTGAGGACTGGAGTGGAGGCATGAAGGAAGCTGATTCGTCGGATCCTCAAAAAACGACGGACTGTCTGATAAGCAATGAGCCTGCAGCGAGCACTGAAGGCTGCCATCGTATGGGCGGTTATGTCTTCGGCCTCATGGATGCGCTACTCGACCTGATCAATCATTCTGCATCATCGGGGTCTTCAGCGCCAATCAGACGTGTAATGCTGCCCGACACCCTCGGTATTCTTAACCCGCTTGAAGTGCTCTCCTTCGTCAAGAAAATGGTCCACCGTTACCCCGGCGTGCACTTCGATTTCCATGCCCACAACGACTATGACCTGGCCGTTTCCAACGTCCTGGCGGCCGTGCTCAGTGGAGCCTGCGGATTGCACACTTGCATCAATGGCTTGGGCGAACGTGCAGGTAATGCCCCTTTGGCTTCGGTGCAAGCCATCCTCAAAGACCATTTCAATGCCCACACAAGCATCCACGAAGAGGAACTTAACAAGGTGGCGCACATGGTGGAGAGTTACAGCGGCATAGCCATTCCGCCCAACAAACCCATCACCGGTTCTGCCGTCTTCACTCAAGTGGCTGGTGTTCATGCCGATGGCGACAAGAAGAGCGGACTCTACCAGAATGCGCTCAAGCCTGAGCGTTTCGGGCGGAGACGCGAATATGCCCTTGGCAAAGCCAGCGGAAAGGCCAATGTGCTGATGAACCTCAAAGAATTGGGGTTGGACTTATGTGATGAAGACATGAAAAAGGTCACCGACCGCATCATTGAACTCGGTGATAAGAAGGAACTCGTCACACAAGAAGACTTGCCCTACATCATCCGCGATGTGCTCAAACACACCGAAGAGGACGAACGTGTACGACTGCTCTCGTACATGGTGTCCACGGCCTTCGGCCTGCGTCCGATGGCTCAGGTACGTCTGCAAATCGACGATGAGATTTACGAGGAGAGTGCTCAGGGCGACGGACAGTACGACGCCTTTGTCAGAGCCGTACGCCACATTTATCGCGACCGCCTCGGGCGTAAGTTCCCATGGCTGTCAAACTATGCAGTGACCATCCCCCCCGGAGGCCGCACCGACGCTTTGGTCCAGACGACCATCGAATGGACATTCATGGAACGCAACTACCGCACTCATGCTCTCGATGCCGACCAAACCGAGGCTGCCATCAAGGCTACCATAAAGTTGCTGAACATCATAGAGCCACTCTACGAGGGGTAAAAAACACGAACACGCATAAAAAGCTTAAGAATGAACCAACGGACACAAGTCTGGGGACATATCGTCAGCATCTTGGTGGTGCTCACTTGGGGCGTCACCTTTATCAATACTAAGGTGCTGCTGGGGCATGGTTTGTCGCCAATAGAGATCTTTGTCGTACGCTTTATCATTGCCTACCTGTGCATCTGGACCATCAGCGACCGACGTCTGTGGTGCGACAATTGGCGGGATGAAGGCAAGATGATCTTATTGGGGCTTACCGGCGGGAGTCTTTATTTTGCGACAGAGAACGAAGCATTACGATGGACAATGGCCAACAACGTCTCGTTCATTGTTTGCACGGCTCCCCTGTTCACCATCTTACTTGCACTGATTCTCTTTCGCGATGTAAGGGCTACGGGGCGCCTGTTGGTTGGCTCGCTTCTTGCCATGACGGGCATGGCTGCTATTATCTACAATGGTCAGTTTGTCTTGCATCTGAATCCGCGAGGCGATTTACTTGCACTGGCTGCTGCCTTGTGCTGGGCTTTCTACAGCATCATCATCCGTAGCATTTCCAAACGCTATAGTGCAGTATTTATCACCCGCAAAGTATTCGCTTACGGGCTCATCACCGTGCTCCCTTTCTTTCTTTGGCGTCCATGGCAATTCCCTCTAACGGGTTTCCTGGAATTCCCGGTATGGGGCAATCTGCTGTTCCTCAGCCTCATCGCCTCTTTTGCTTGCTTTATCTTATGGAGCTGGGCCGTAAAACAGATTGGGGCACTCAGCACCAACAACTACATCTATCTCAACCCCATTGCCACTTGCATCGCCAGTGCCATCATTCTAGGTGAACCGGTCACCCCCATTGCCCTGATAGGCCTTGTCCTCATTCTCGCCGGTGTCTATCTTTCACAAACGACCAACTAAAACTCACCAACTCACAAACTCAATAACTCACAATCAATCAACTCGTCAACTTGTCCGCTCGACCTCTGGTCGTTTCACACTTGAAGAACTAATCAACCAACTCATTCTAATAATTTATCCTAAAAAAAGCAAGAAGATAGACCAGGAACAACAAGAAATGCCTACCTTTGCCGAAGCAAGAGAAAAGCACATTGGATGATGTGCTGAAAAACCCCAAAAAATATAAGCGCTTTATGAAAGATTTAAAAGGAACAAAGACCGAGCAGAACCTCAAGGAGGCTTTTGCCGGTGAATCAATGGCCCGCAACAAGTACACCTACTTTGCCTCTAAGGCCAAGAAGGACGGCTACGTACAAATCGCATCCATCTTCGAAGAGACGGCAGCCAATGAGAAAGAACACGCTAAGTTGTGGTACAAATACCTCAACGGAGGTAGCGTCAGTGATACGCTCTCCAATCTGGCTGACGCCGCCAACGGCGAGAACTATGAATGGACCGATATGTACGACCGCATGGCTAAGGAAGCCCGTGAAGAAGGTTTCGATGAGATTGCCGCTAAGTTTGAACTTGTAGCAGCCATCGAGAAGCATCACGAAGAACGTTATCGCAAATTGCTCAAGAACATCGAAGAAGGTCTCGTATTCTCACGCGAAGGTGATGTCATCTGGCAGTGTTCAAATTGTGGCCACATCGTGATTGGCAAGAAAGCCCCCGAAGTATGCCCTGCCTGCAACCATCCCCAGAGTTATTTCCAAATCAAGCCCGAGAACTACTAACCCTTCAGGCCAACCTCTAACTGCAGAGTTCTTTCTCCTGCAATGTCTGAATTCATTGTAAGATAGGACAACTTCTCTTTATTCATTATTGTTTGAAACTTTGACCGCATATTTTGACGGTTCCTTATTCATGGACGGGTTTTGCTCATCGAGAACTTTATGTTGGTATGGAACTTATAACAATGTTCAACTAAAGTACTGAGGAACAAAGGTGCCAAATAGGGTTCCGGCAACTTCTGTTAGAACCAAACAAAAATATCAGCGAGACGATAAATTGTTTGTTGTCATCGCTGATATTTGTTTTTATGCACCTGCCTTCTTTCTTAAGGCTTCCTTCATCGCCTGTCTGCCTATGGCTGCGATTTGTTCACCTTTGTCGTAATCAAAGCCGTCAATATCAACAAGGCGGATGTCTGCAAGGACATCAGGTGGATAGATCTGCAAGACAAGGTCGGAATTTTGCTTGATACCAATAGACATTGCCCTGTCGATGAGGGAGATGTAGTTGAGCGACAAGTCATCGGGACGCAAACGGTCAAGCAAGTCTGAAGCCGAAGGCAGACTCGAAAGCGAACGGCGGATAGGGTTGTGTATGGCACGTTTGCGCGACAGACGGGCTTCCAACTCGCGCATCTCAGCCTCCTCGCGCTCATGACGCTGACGGCACTGACCTTCGAAATCAGGACCACTCACATTCACAGCCACTAAGATATCGCCCTCATGACGCGCCACTCGATTCAGGGGCAACGGGTTGATGATACCGCCATCCACAAGAATCATGCCGTCGCGCCGGACAGGGCTGAACACTGCCGGCATAGAAATGCTGGCGCGGATGGCATCATAAAGACTGCCATGCCTGAAAATCACTTCGCGGCCACTCTCCCAATCCGTTGCAACGGCACAATAGGGAATGGGCAAGTCCTCGATATTTACATCAGGAACCACATCTTTCATGGCCTCTATTACGCGCTCACCTTTCATCAGGTGTGTAAGGCTCAGTGAAAGATCGGTTAATTTCCATATCTTGGAGCGGTCGAGGTCGAACATCCATTGCTTGAAATCTTGCAAACGCCCCGCTGCGAACATGCCTCCCACGAGGGCGCCCATCGAACAACCCGCAACAGACGTGATGTGATAGTGCTGACGTTCCAGTTCCTCGATCGCACCGATATGCACCAGCCCGCGTGCACCTCCGCTCGAAAGCACCAGCGCGACATCCGGGTGCGAAAGCGGTCGGAGAGTGTTTTGTTTCTTCTTATCCATTGAACAAGCTATCCATTCACCACATTGACAGGCTGTCCTGCAAAAAAGGCCTGCAGGTTACGGGCCGCAATGGCTATCAAGCGTTGACGTGCCTCGCGTGTAGCCCAAGCGATATGGGGCGTAAGATAACAACGTGGAGCAGTGAGCAAGGGATTGTCGGCTGAGGGCGGTTCCGTAGAAAGGACATCGGCACAATAGGCGGCAAGACGCCCGGAAGAGAGGGCATCTGCCACGGCTTGTTCATCGACCAGGGGACCGCGGCCCGTGTTGATGAGTATCGCTGAGGGTCGCATCAAAGCCAGCGTTTCGGCATTGATCATCGCACGGGTGGAAGGAGTGAGCGGGCAATGCAGCGAGAGAACGTCGGCATCGTGCAACATCGCTTCCCACGTGACCTTGGTCACTCCGTCCGGCAAGGTCTCTGCCTCGCGGGAAGTGACGGCCTGCACTTTCATGCCGAAAGCCAGGGCGATACGCGAGACTGCCGTACCGATGTTACCCAATCCATAGATGCCAAAAGTCTTACCGGAGAGTTCCGTAAGGGGGGTATCTGTCCACATGAAATCAAGGGATGAGGGCCATTGTGAACGGCGTTCGGCATAATGACTCACGCGGTGAGTGATGTTCAGCAGATGGGCAAACACCAGCTGCGCCACCGAGGCTGTGCTATAGGCTGGGATATTGGTTACGACAACGCCCCTGCGACGGGCGGCATCGCAATCCACAACATTATAGCCTGTTGCAAGCACACCGATATAGCGCAGATGGGGCAAAGCCTCTATCGTGTCTGCTGACAAAATCACTTTGTTCGTAAGAACGGCTTCTGCATCGGCACAACGGGCGAGGGTCTCGCCGGGTGAGGTGCGGTCGTACACGGTGACCTGGAACTCCGGTGTGAGGAGTGCCGACCAGTCAAGATCGCTTTGGGTGACGGAGTATCCGTCGAGAATCACAACTTTCATATTGGAATGATAGGGTAAAAGGGACGCGCTATGAGGTCTTCACCTCCATTGGACGTCGGTAGAATCAATCTTCCTCGAAATCATAGCGGTCCAATAATTTACCGCACTTTGGGCAGAAGACTTGATGACGGGTAATGGTGGCACCACAATCGTTGCAGCGATAGGTGCGTTGCGGTTTCTGAGGTTCTTTAGGGGTTTCCATAAAATGGCGTTTTATGTGTTATTTGACCTATTTTTGGTACAAAGATACAAAGCCGTGCGTGAAATGCCAAATTTATTTGAGATTTTTACCGGCTTCAAGTGAGGAAGAACGAAATAAATGCCTATCTTTGCACACGGAACCTCGTTTAAAGTTCATTTTCTGAGTTTACAAACACTAATCATAATTGATGATATGCAAACCAACTATCTTGCCGTTGACCTCGGTGCTACCAGCGGACGCACCGTCTTGGCGACCTTTGACGGCCAACAGATTCTTATGCGCGAATTCACTCGGTTCGATAACCCGCAACTTCCTCTCGGAGGTCATCTCTTCTGGGATCTGGGGCATCTCTATAATGAGATCATCAAGGCTTTACAACAGGTGAAGGCTGAAGGCATCGAACTCGAGAGCATCGGTATCGACACCTGGGGGTGCGACTTCGCTTTCTTTGGGGATGACGGACAGCTGCTCGGCCTACCTTATTGCTATCGCGATGCGCACACTGATGGAGCCATGGAGCGCTTCTTTGCGGACAAACTGCCTCAGCTTGAGGTGTATGAGCGTACGGGGATTCAGTTCATGCCCTTCAACTCTTTGTTCCAACTCGACACCTTGCGCCGGGCCGGATGCGTGGCGCTGAAGAATGCCTGCAAGATCTTGTTTATCCCCGATGCGCTGATTTATATGCTCACGGGCGAGGCGGTTTGTGAATTCACGGTTGCCTCTACTTCGCAGATGTTGAATCCTGTCACGGGGGATCTCGACAATGGTTTGCTCCGTTCCTTAGGACTCAAGCGTGAACAGTTCGGACGTCTGGTGCAGCCGGGAACAAAGGTGGGAGCGCTCACGCCTCAGGTGCAGGAGGCTACTGGCCTGAAGGCCATCCCGGTGGTGACGGTCGGTTCTCACGACACGGCTTCTGCCGTGGCCGCCGTTCCGGCTACCGACGGGCATTTCGCTTACCTGAGTTGCGGCACTTGGTCGTTGCTCGGCGTGGAAAGTCCTGCACCGATTATCAATGCGGACAGTTTTGCCGAGAATTTCACCAACGAAGGGGGACTTGACGGCACTACGCGTTTCCTGAAGAATATCACGGGATTGTGGATTTTCGAACAATGCCGTCGCGAATGGAAGAACAACGGTACTGATGCGGCTCTACCGGCCGACGTGAATGCGCTGAATGCCCTCTGCCTCCAATCGTCATGCCAAAGCTTGATCAATCCTGATGATCCGCGTTTTGCACATCCTGCATCCATGACGGCGGCCATCTGTGAATTTCTTACTGAAACGGGACAACCGCTTCCTGCCTCGCCTGCCGACTTTGTCCGCATCATCTTCCGCTCACTGGCTGCCCGCTATGCCGAGGTCGTAGGGATCTTGCGCCGGCTCACTTCGGTGGACATCCAACGGCTCCACGTCATCGGAGGCGGCTCCCGTAACGGCTATCTTATGCAATTTGCTGCTGATGCACTGCAGATGCCTGTCATTGCGGGACCTCAAGAAGGGACGGCTTTAGGCAATGCCCTTGTGCAGGTGCGCACCGCTGGTCTCGCATCATCTCTGTCTGAAATGCGGCGCATCATCGAAAGTAGTATTGAACTCAAAACCTATCTGCCTCAATGAAAAACCTTGACTGGAAAACAATCAGTTCCGAATATCTCTTCCGGCGTCCGTGGCTTACGGCACGACGCGATGTCTGTCAGTTACCCGACGGACGTATCAACGACGAATACTACGTACTGGAATATCCGACATGGATTAATGTCATTGCCATCACCAAAGAAGGCGAAATGGTCATCATACGCCAGTATCGACACGGACTCGGACGTACCTGCTTCGAAATAGTTGCTGGATGCGTGGAAGATGGCGAAGACCCTATGGACGCGGCCAAACGGGAGCTGCAAGAGGAAACTGGCTACACGGGAGGTGAATGGTGCGAAGTGATGCAGTTCACCTGCAATGCGAGTGCCATGAACAACATCACGCACAGCTACCTGGCCATCGGTGTTGAAAAAACCGACACCCAACATCTCGACGACACCGAGGACATCGAAATCTACACCTTCTCGCAAGAAAAAGTAAAAGAGATGCTCCTCAACGGCGAATTCATGCAAGTATCGATGATCGCCCCCCTCTACCGCTATTTTTGGCGAGCGGAGCTCGAAGGAAGCGCCGGAGGCGCTGTTTAAG
>JAILCU010000063.1 GCA_024690405.1 Bacteroidales bacterium | reverse complement strand
GCCATCCCCGTCATAGCGCTGCTCACCTACCTCTGTTGCGTCATCACCACAAAGCTGTTGTCATTCCTGCCCGGCAGCCGCTACTTCGTCGGAGTGTAAAAATTTGTCCGACCGCTTCGGATTTTTGTCCGACCGCTTCGGACTTTTGTCCGACCGCTTCGGATTTTTGTCCGAAGCCTTCGGATTTTTTCGGACGATTTTCGTTTCCCATCCAATACGCCATTTGTCTTGCCCTGAAAAACGCTTTTTTGATTCAACGTTTTTTCAGGGCAAGAATGTGACATTGTTCTTGTATGATAACTTTGATGGAATTTTTCGATTATATGAACTGTCAGCGGCCTTTTGTTGATGAGAAAAAGGATGATTGTCTTCTGTTCATGATTATCATTTCTTCTTCGGTGCTTTACTCCAGTTATATGTCAGATGAAGCATGACATAGCGCGGCAGGGTGTTGCGGAAGGTCTCTGTGCGGCCTTGTCCGTTGATGACGATGACAGTGGAGGAGAGCTGATGAAGGATGTCGAAGCCTTCAAGGCGGGCAACGAGGGTGCCGGCGGCCTTTTGGCCGAAAGGATTGGGGAAGGAACGCGAGATACTGGCGTTCCACACCAGGTCGTTGGTGTTCAATGAGCGGTCGCCATAGCCCCGACGGGAGAACATCTTCAGGTCGGTGGCCAAACTGAGGCCCTGCAAAGCCCTCTTCAATCTCCCCGACTGGGAGGACATCTCGTCAGCTCGCTTGAAGTTGTAGTTAGCTGTGAGGCCGTACTGGAAGTTGGTGGCGTTGATGGGCGTGATGGTGCCCTCGCGGTTGGTGGTATGACGGTACTCGATGTAGGTGGGCAGGCCGAGGGTGAGGTTGCCGAAGGTGTAGGAGAAGGTGAGGCGGTCCTCTATATAATAATTGTTCACATGAGTTAGTCCGTTCTTGCTTTCCTCTGGTAGCAAGCGAGCAGAGCTCGAGCGATTGATATCAACATTGCGACTATAGTCTCCATGCATGTAGTTGTTCAGCATGAGGCGGTGCTTCTTGTCTATCGGCATGTTGAAGAAGTCGAAGAAGTAGGTCTGCCAGTTGCCCTCTACGTTCTCGGGGCGGTAGGTGGTGATACCCGTGGCGGGGTCGTAAGTCTGGCCCTGCGACACCTGATGACGGAAGAAGCGCAGGCCACCGCCGATGCGATGCGAGATGCGCAGCTCGCGCCAGTTGCGGTTGAGGCCGAACTGCATACGGTGGTTGGTGGCGCCGCGCAGGTCGGGATTGCCATAGCGCCGCACCAGCGGGTTCTCGTTGTTGAGGATGTTTACTTTCTGGAACAGGTCGGGCGTCTGGAACTCAATGCCGTAGAAGAGGTCGAAGCTACGCGCCCAGTTGTCGGCCCCCCATCGCAAGTGCAGCTCGGGCGACATCGTCCAGCAGTGCTGTACCAATGCAGTATCAGTGTACGCGCTGCGATAATTGAGCTTTTCGTTGACGTTGTAGAAGTGCATCTGGTAGTACACTTGGAAGTATTTGCCATCCTTCTCATAGGTGTAGCCAGGCGTGACGGCCAGTCGGTTCTCTACACGGCGGTGCGTGCGGTCGTAGGCGTTCTGCAGGTCGACGGTGTCGGCCAGAAAAACATCGTTGGTGTTGTTGCGCTCACGGAAGAGGAATCGGTACTCGGTGTTGAGCCACAGACCGCTCGGCCACGTGATGCGGTAGTTGGGGGCGATGCTGAAGTTCGTCTCACTGGAGGGCGTGGAAGAGCGGCGGTGGAGCACTGTGGGCTGCGACAAAGTCGCAGCATACTGAACCAGCTGCTGAGAGAAGCCATGGCTGCGGCCACGGTTGTAGGAGGCGTCGAGGTCAATACCCATGTCGTCGCCCGAGGTCAGTTTGTAATTCAGCATGTTGTTGGTCAACAAAAAGAGGTTGTTGCCGTCGCTCTTCGACTGTTGCAGGTTGCTGTTGACTAAATCTTTCTGTATGTCGGTGCTGAGTGAGGCCGCGAAGACGCTGTCGAGGATGGTGGCTGTACTGCTGAAGCGGGCAGGGATGCTGTTGAACTGTGCCGAGCGGCTGAGGCTGTTGCTCTCGTTGTTGTGGTATTGCAGATACGACCAGGAATAGAGGAAGAATGGTTTCTTCAACTGGAACTCGTTGGTGACGTTGGCACTCACGTTGCGGTTGCGGCTGTCGGTCATCTGGCGGTTGAAGGTCGAGGCGGCGTCGGTGTGAAACTGCTCGGCGTTGGTCTGCGTAATGTCAGTGGTGCGCTGCCACCCCACGGCGGCATTGGCCTTCTCCTGCCAGCGCTTGTCGCGGTCTTCAATCAGCAGGTCGGTGCCCGCCAACCTGTGCTCGCGCAACCCTTCCGGCTGGTTGCTGGGCGACCAGTCGCCATCGCCGCCAGGACGTCGGCTCTCGTTGATGTTGTTCGTCTGGGCGTAGAAAGCCAAGCGCGAGTTGTCGGTGTAGCGCAAGCCGAAGAGGCGGGCAAGGTAGCGGTCGTCAATGTCCTTCAAGAACGGCGAGCCGCCTGCCGCCTCGGCATTGGCCATCCACCCTTGGTTGTACTCCTTTTTCAGCTGCACATCCATGACAAAGCGTTTCTTGTCATAGTTGCGTTCCAGGTACTCGCTCAGCTCTGTGCTCTTATGGTAGGTCTGCACCTGCTTCACCGTGTAGGCTGGCAGGTTGTCGAGCATCACACGGTTGTTGCCCTTGAAGAAGTCCTTGCCATTCAACATGAGTTCGTCCACCTGCTCGCCCTGCACCAGTATGCGGCCGTCGTCCTTCAGCTCCACGCCGTCCATCTGGCGGATGAGGGCATCAAGCATCGAGCCCTCGGGCAGGTTGAAGGCGTCGGCGTTGAACGTGATGGTGTCGCCACGGTAGAACATCTTTACTTTTGTGGCCTTCACGACAACCTCTCCTAACTGGTGCACGTCGTCCGTCATGCGCGACCGCTTCTTCATGTAGTGCCACGGTGCATCGAAGTAGGTGTTGCGGGCGATATGGCGCACGTGGTAGTCGACGTAGGTTGTCTCATAGTCTTCATGCTCTGACTTGATGATGTACTTCTGCTCGCGGGCAGGTATGTTGAAGCGGTAGGCATAGTCGTCCTTGCCCTGACTCCACTGCTTGAACACGTGCATCGTGTCTACCACAGTCGAATCCTCGCGCATCAGCGTGATAAAGGCATCCTTAATGCCGACGCGAGTAACGGAATTCATGACATGGCCCCACAGGGCGATGGTTCTCTCATTCTTTTCCTGTGCGCCTGCCATAAAGGAGAAGGCGAGAAGAGTGAGCGCCAAGAATAAGCTTTTCTTCATTGTCTTAGGATATGATTTGTAAATACTATGTTATCAACGGCAAAGTTACACCCTTTCCTTGCCACCTACAAATCATTCCATTTGCATTTCCTTTGCATCAGCCCATGCAAATAGTTTGCACAGGATGATGTAAATGATAGAAGTCGGAAGTAGAACAGATGAACTGGAGATTGGTCAATTCGATGAGTACATCAAGAATTGTTTAAATACAACAGGAACTGCGATTAGGAGAACGCATCACTGCGGCCCCCTAATCGTCTCCGGAGAAAGA
>JAILCU010000062.1 GCA_024690405.1 Bacteroidales bacterium | reverse complement strand
ACGAAGCCATCAGAACATCACTGGAAAACTTCGGTCAGTTTGACCACTACGATCCTAAGGATAATTTCGAGCATCGACACGTGGACATCTTTCCTCTATATGCGTTGAGTAATTTGGAATTATGAGATGTGAACAAAAAAGAGCTTTTTTAGTAAAATCCGTTATAAATCGTTTTTGCTCTCTTTTTGAACCTGCCTTTTACCTTCTTGACGAACTAGAAAGAATTTCTTTCGAGTTCCTTCTTCACTCAATTCCCTGTCTTGGTAGATGTTGCCAACGTGAAGGCTGATGTTCTGAGGGGTGGTCGCAGCCTGCAAAATGAGCTATAGGTCAAAAATTAAGTGCATTTTATCAGAATAAGCACGAATATTAAACGCATTTTATCGGAACAAGCATAAAGATTTAATGCATTTTATCGGAATAACACAAAAATAATTCTGCATTTTATCGTAGTCTAAACAATTATTTGTATCGTTTCTGCGATGGAGTGGCTTTTACAAAAATAAAGAAAAAGGAGCACATCCTGCACGTTTTTCGGGAAATATGTGTAACTTTGCACTTGAAATGAAACATGTAGAGAACAAAGAGAAACTTTCGAAAAACTTTCGAAAATTGACCATTTGCCGATTTAAAATGTAGAACATCATTATTGCGTGGATTGCCGTTGGCGATTGGGGATTCTATTTTTGTTGGCTAAAAGACGTAAAGTTAACGAGAACCAAAACAAAATAACTACATGATGGAAGGAACCTGTAAAAGAAGTATGCGGACAGAAGTGACGAAGCGCCCGTGGATGTTATTTCTAATGTTTGCCATAGCCAGTCATGCCATAGCAGGAAGTCGCATTACCACAAACTTTAACCGTGACTGGTTGATGCACGTTGGCGAAGTAACGGCTTCTGACCCTGAATACAATGATCGTCAGTGGACAGAAGTGACTCTGCCCTTGGCTTTCAATGGTCACGAGGCATTTGCAAAAGACATCACAGCACTGACAACGGGTATCGCATGGTACCGTAAACACTTTATAATGAGCGACAGTGATGTCCGCAAGCGTAAAGTATTTCTTGAATTTGAAGGTTTCAGGCAAGGCGCTGATGTGTGGGTGAACGGACATTTGGCAGGGCAGCACGACAATGGCGTGATGGCTTGCGGATTAGATATCACTGAACTGGTGCACAAAGGTCAGAATGTAGTGGCTGTAAGGACGGATAACAGTTGGACCTATCTAAACCGCCAGTACGGCAGTCGTTTGCAATGGAACGACCGTAACTTCAACGCCAACTACGGCGGCTTGCCGAAGAACGTTCGTTTGCACATCACCGATCGTCTGTACCAGACATTGCCTTTGTACAGCAATCTGGGGACTACGGGCGTATACATCTATGCCAAAGACTTTGACATCAAAGGAAGCAGTGCAACAATACATGCAGAATCGCAGGTCAGAAACGAGACACAGCAGGCAGTGACGGTGGGTCTGCACACACGCGTGCTGGATTTGGAGGGACGGGAAGTTGCTTCTTTCGAAGGTCAGCGACAGCGGATCGAGGCGGGAGCAACCATGGTGTTAAAAGCCCATCAGCGCATCAAAGACTTGCATTTCTGGAGTTGGGGCTTCGGCTACCTTTACACGGTTGAGACCGCACTCTCTGTCAGCGACGGGTCGCAGACAGATGTTGTGCGAACGCGCACCGGTTTTCGGAGTACACGTTTTGCTGAAGGGAAGATATGGCTGAACGACCGTGTGATGATGATTCACGGTTACGCTCAGCGTACGAGCAATGAATGGCCTGGCGTAGGTCTATCCGTTCCGGCCTGGCTCAGCGACTATTCCAATGCGTTGCAGGTGAAGTCGGGAGGCAATTTGGTCAGATGGATGCACGTAACGCCCTGGCGGCAGGATGTGGAATCGTGCGACCGCGTCGGTTTGCCTCAGGCAATGCCTGCCGGCGACTCGGAAAAAGACGTGGAAGGAGCGCGGTGGAATATGCGTTGGGAACTGATGCGCGATGCGATCATCTACAACCGCAATTCACCCAGTATCCTCTTCTACGAATGCGGCAACAAAGGCATCAGCGAAGCGCACATGATACAGATGAAAGCGTTGCGCGACGAATACGACCCTCATGGCGGGCGTGCCATCGGCTGCCGGGAAATGCTGGGCAGCAGCACTGCTGAATACGGCGGAGAGATGTTGTATATCAACAAAAGCGCCGGCAAACCTGTTTGGGCGATGGAATACTGTAGGGATGAAGGGCTGCGCAAACACTGGGACCAATGGAGCTACCCCTATCACCGCAACGGACAGGGTCCGCGACACAAGGGTGCTTATTCCATCGCATACAACTGGAACATGGATGGGTTTGCACAAGAGATGATACGCCGTTGGTATGAGTACTGGCTGGAGCGTCCCGGAACAGGAACGCGCGTGAGCAGCGGTGGCGTGAAAATCGTGTTCTCAGACACAAATACCCACCATCGCGGAGAAGCAAATTATAGAATGAGTGGCGTGACAGACGCGATGCGCATACCCAAAGACGCCTTCTACGTTCATCAAGTGATGTGGGACGGATGGGTTACGCCCGAGCGCGCGCATACATATATTATAGGTCATTGGAACTACGAGGCAGGCGTGAAGAAACCGGTGTATGTGGCCTCGAACGCCGAGAGCGTAGAGTTGCAGCTGAACGGCCGATCCCTGGGAACGGGCAAGCGCTCGTACCACTTCCTTTTCACCTTCGACAACGTGGAATTTGAGGTTGGGAAACTGACGGCCATAGGTCGCGATTCTGAAGGAAAAGAGGTGAGCCGGCATTCATTGGAAACTGCCGGCGAAGCCGTGGCACTGCGTATGCACGCCATCCAGAACCCCGAAGGTTTTGAGGCTGATGGATCGGATATGGCACTGATAGAGGTTGAGGTAGTTGATGCACAGGGCCGCCGCTGTCCATTGGACAACCGAATGGTTAACTTCACCCTCAACGGCGATGGAACATGGATTGGCGGACTGGCCAACCGCACGTGGAACGCCGATGATCCCGTGATGGCAAGGGGGCTGTCTGACAACTACGTAGGAAAGGCCTCATTACCCGTTGAATGCGGTGTCAACCGAGTGCTGGTGCGCAGTACGACAAAGGCCGGAAGTATCAGCGTTAAGGCAATGGCAGACGGGATCACGTCAGCCACACTGACACTGAAGACACAGGAAGCACGTCAGACCACGCAGCTGGCTGCCAACACACTCATGCCTTCGCTTCTGCGCGGAGAGACTCCTTCAACTCCGTCATATACGGAAAGCTTTAGCACACTGGTGCCGAAGAAAGTGAAGGCCGGATCAAATAATCATCGTGCGGCGTTGAGCATCGATGACAACGAGGAAACCGAATGGAGCAGCGACGGAAAAGCCGGGAATGCATGGATCACTTATACCTTCGAACGACAGAGGACGGTACGGGAAGTGGTGCTGAAGTTGTCGGGCTGGCGCTCCAAATGCTATCCACTGGCGGTCTACGCCGAGGGCGAGAAGGTGTGGGAAGGCATAACACCTGCTACGCTGGGATACGTGCATATACAAATCAATAAGCCGCGAAAGAGCAAGGAACTTACAATCAGGATGGTTGCGCCAGTGACGGACAGCTCGGCATTCAGACAGGTGACCGAACTGGCAGGCGGAGCTGCGAACGACTCCGCCCAGTTCCAAGATACCGGTGAAACGGTATGCTTAAGCATTATTGAGGCAGAAATGCGAGGCACCTTGTGAATGAAATTTAATATTTCATGAAAAAAGAGAGGGTATCAGAAAAAAAGATGTATCTTTGTGGCGTCTAACCACTCAAATGTTTATGACTATGAAAAAGATCTTTTTAATGCTTATCATGATGTTAAGCCTGACCACAGCAAGCCATGCGCAAATCCTACGCGGCAGTAATAATGCGCAGATTGGCAAAATCGACAATGACGGCACAGTCCGCGCTGCCAACAACGCCGTCATAGGCCGTTTCAATAGCAACGGCGACATTCGTCGGGCCAACAATGCCATTGCCGGCAAGGTCAACAGCAATGGTGATATACGTAATGCCAACAACAGCTATGCCGGTAAGGTGGAAAACGACGGAACAGTTCGCGGTTCCAATAACGCCATTATCGGACGTGTCAACAGCGATGGTACGGTCCGTGCCGCCAACAACGCCGTCATTGGTTCTGCCAAAGGCGTAAAAAAAGAATGGGCCGCGGCCTACTTTTTCTTTAATTTCTTTAAATAACCAGACGTGCCTAAGTTCCTAACTATCCTTATATTATCACTGCTTCCCCTACTTCCTGCCAGTGCTCAGAATGCACGCAGAATTTTGGA
Organism: Bacteroidales bacterium; assembly: GCA_024690405.1. Taxonomy (GTDB): domain Bacteria; phylum Bacteroidota; class Bacteroidia; order Bacteroidales; family Bacteroidaceae; genus Physcousia. The sequence continues at coordinate 17,294 of JAILCU010000062.1, read as the reverse complement.
TGCCACAGCAGCGCGCATGACGAAGTCTGGTGATGTCAAAGCCCAGTTCAAAGCCACGCAATTCACGGGTACAACCCCTCATGCAGAAGCCACAGGAACGATGTATATGAGTGGCCGTAAGTTCAAGATGGTGACAGACGAATTAACGACTTGGTACGACGGCTCCACAGAATGGACGATGATGAAAGGCAGTAACGAGGTTAATATGACCACGCCCACCGAAGAAGAACAGGCGGCCATTAACCCGGCAGTTCTTGTGAGTATTTACAAAAAGGGGTATCGCTATTCCGTCAAAGAATCATCGCTTCGGGGAAGGCCTACCTATGTGGTTTATCTCACAGCAAAAAACAAGAAAGCAGGCTTTTCATACATCATCGTGGATGTCGATCAAGCCACGTATGACCCTTTGTGCCTCAGAGCGAAGAAGGACAACGACTGGCTGCGTCTCTCTATCAAATCATTCCAGAACGGACAACATTTTCCAACCTCCACCTTTTCCTTTCCGGAGAAGGATTATCCCGATGTAGAGGTTATAGATTTAAAATAAAACGATGGCAGAACACATTCAATTGCTGATTTTAGGCAGCGGACCTGCAGGTTATACCGCTGCAATCTATGCAGGCCGTTCGGGTTTGACGCCCGTTCTTTACGAAGGTCTGCAACCCGGTGGCCAGTTGACGACCACCACCGAAGTGGAGAATTTCCCTGGCTTTCCCCAAGGTATTGACGCCAATGAGCTGATGGACAACTTGCGCAGTCAGGCCGAACGTTTCGGATGCGATATACGAACTTCCATGGCTGTTCGCACCGACCTCTCTGCCGCTCCTTACCACGTATGGTTTGACGACGAGAGCGAGGTCACGGCCGACAGCATCATCATTTGCACGGGTGCCAGCGCCAAGTATCTTGGGCTGTCCGATGAGGAGAAATACCGCGGTCAAGGCGTTTCGGCCTGTGCCACATGTGACGGTTTCTTCTACCGTAAGAAAACGGTGGCGGTAGTCGGTGGCGGAGATACCGCATGCGAAGAAGCCAGCTATCTGGCCGGACTGGCCGCTAAGGTGTATCTGATTGTACGTAAGCCGTATCTGCGTGCAACACAAATCATGCAGGAACGTGTGTTAAACAATCCCAAGATTGAAGTCCTCTTTGAGCACAACACGCTCGGCCTCTTTGGCGAGAACGGAGTGGAAGGAGCTCATGTAGTTTATCGCAAAGGCGAAACAGACGAACGGAAGTACGACATCGCGATTGACGGTTTCTTCCTTGCCATAGGTCATAAGCCCAACAGCGACATCTTCCGTCCGTGGGTGAAAACCGATGAGATCGGTTATATCATTACTGAAGGCGATTCGCCCCGTACCGGCATTCCCGGAGTGTATGCTGCAGGCGACGTTGCTGACCCTCACTATCGTCAGGCAGTGGTAGCTGCGGGTAGCGGAGCCAAGGCAGCGATAGAGGCAGAGAGATATCTGCAAGCGAAGGGATAAACCTCGGGGAAGACTGCGACTTACAGGCAGACGCACAACAGCTCTCCGTTCATTGAGCGGGGAGCAATTTATCATAGAACAAAATGACTAACACGACAATATGAAACATTTACTTGCCTTGGCTTTTGCCTTGATTTCTTTGTGCGGCATGACGAATGCTGCAACCATTTCCGCGCCCTGCTCGCCCGCAGGTTTCGGCGAACCGCAATTATTCAACAGAGGCTGGCGTTTTATCTTATCCGATGATTCTGCCGCTATACAACCGGGATACGACGACAGTAAATGGCAACGCGTACAATTACCGCACGACTGGGGCGTCACTCGCCCGATGTCACCGCAAGGCGGTTCTTGCCAGGGCTATCTGCCTGGCGGTATCGGTTGGTATAGGCGTCATCTGACCAATACCGAAGTGGCACGCCTTTTTAACCGTTCTGAAGAGGGATGGCGAATGTACATCTACTTCGAAGGCATTTACAACCGTTCGCAGGTCTATCTCAACGGCCATCTGCTGGGTTACCGTCCAAGCGGTTTTGCCTCGTTCATGTACGACCTGACCCCCTATTTGGAAGCCGGAAAAGACAATGTGCTGGCCGTGCGCGTTGATCACTCACGGGAAAACGATTCCCGATGGTACACGGGTTCCGGCATCTACCGTCCCGTCTGGCTCATCACGGCGCCTTCGACGCATTTTGCACAATGGGGCACAACCTGGAAGGTGAAGAGCCTGAAAAAGGACAAGGCTGTGGTGGAAGTGAGTGTCCAAACCGTTTCCGAAGGCACTACTCCCCCACCCACCACGAAACCTACCGTAATCATTGACATTCTTGACGCCAAAGGCAAAACGGTAGCCACCAAGAGTTGTCAACTGACCACTTGGAAAAACGGCAAATGCACTACTTCGCTGACAATCAAGACACCCTGTTGCTGGGCGCTTTCCGATCCCTACCTTTATAAAATACGTGCGCGCCTGATGAACGGGACAAGCGCAACTGATATCTCTGAATCGCCTTTAGGCTTACGCACTTTGGCATTCTCGCCTGACAAAGGGTTTGCACTGAACGGACAGTGGATGAAAGTGAAAGGCGTTTGCATTCATGATGACGCAGGTGTGCTGGGAACGGCTGTGCCCATGGAAGTGTGGAAAGTGAGGCTGCAGAATCTCAAACGCATCGGTGCCAATGCTATCCGAATGAGTCATAATCCACACGCTCCAGGGCTCTATGACCTGTGCGACTCGTTGGGCTTGCTTGTGATGGACGAGGCGAGCGACGAATGGGAGTTCCCGAAGCGCAAATGGCTGGAAGGCTGGAACAAAGGCACTCCGGGATATGAAGGCACCTACGACTATTTCGAAGAATGGATCGATCGCGACGTGGCGGATATGGTGCGGCGCGACCGTAACCATCCGTGCATTTTCCTGTGGAGTATCGGAAATGAGGTAGACTATCCTAACGACCCATATTCGCACCCTGTGCTGGACGGCAACGGCAGTGATTTCACGCAGCCGATGTACGGCGGTTATAAAGCCGAACAGCCCAATGCAGAGCGCATTGGAATCATCGCTCAACGTCTGTCAAAGATCGTACGTGCCTTGGATGACTCGCGTGCCGTGACAGGTGCCCTTGCCGGAGTTGTCATGAGTAATGCAACAGCCTATCCCGAAGCAGTGGATGTGGTAGGCTATAATTATACCGAAAGCCGCTATGACGAAGATCACAAACGCTATCCTCAACGCATCATTTACGGCAGTGAGAACCGTCACGACCTGGCAGCCTGGAAAGCGGTGCGCGACAATGAACACATCTTCGGACAGTTTCTGTGGACCGGCATAGACTACCTTGGAGAAAGCGGTCCGTGGCCTGCTCGCGGTTCTGAAGCTGGTCTTCTCGACCTGGCGGGACAGATAAAGCCCAACGGACATTATCGTGCTTCGCTATGGGCGGAACATCCGGTGTGCTACATCGGCACATATCCTGCAGCCCAACCGAACAGTCGCAACTATCGTGGAAGAGTGAACCGTGAATGGATATCGCCCTATGCGACAGCCCTTTGGAATTATGAAGAGGGACAGCATGTGCGGGTCGTTTGCTATACCAATGCTCCCACAGCTCGTCTGCTGCTCAACGGTGAAGCCATAGGCGGTGCCCCCCAACGCGACGAAGCGACTGATATCTTGTATTGGGATATCGAATACGCTGCCGGAACTTTACGCTGTGAAGCCCTCTACCCCGACTCCCCTATAAGCAAAAAAGCAGCCATAGCACCTGTGAAAGTGGGCGCAACAGCAGAAATCACGACCTGTGGAAGACCATATGCCTTGAAAGCGACCATTGACCGTGAAACGCTCAAAAAACAGGACGTTGCCATCATTACTGTGGAGGTGGTCGATGAAGAAGGTCGTCTCGTAGCATTGGCCGATAACGAGATCACATGCTATGCCGGAGGTGGCTTAAGACTGCTGGGAATGGAAAACGGTGATATGCGGGATCTGCGAGACATGAACGGCAACCGATGTCGCGTAAAAGGCGGACGCTTGGTCGCTTATGTAACTGCGAGACATTTGAATACAGGCAGAGTACAGCAAAGCACCAATCCCACCGTCCTCTTCTCATCACCTCTGTTGAAACCGTGCAATGTAGATGTGAATATCATTGGCGATTAAATCAGAAGGCTTGCTGTTTCTGAAGTTCTAAGTGCTTGTAAGGACCGATGAGTTCACCAGACTCATCGGTCCTTACCATTATTTTACACCTTAACATAAAAAAAAGTCTGATTTTTTACATTGTTGACAAAAAAATACTTATCTTTGCACACAGGAAGTACACAAATACAAAAGTTGTGCCCGACACAAATATAGGGTAAATGTCTATGAAAAAAATGTTGTTCTTACTGATGGCATTCAGCTGCAGCCTTAACTTGATAGCACAAAAAGCCAACACAAAAGCCGACGATCAAGAGTGTATTGTGATAAACCAACTGAACTATGATGCTTTGAAACAGCGAATAAAGAATCTGGATCACCAGCTCTTCTTTCTCAGGCACAACGGTCAGTATGGCAGTCCTGAATACAACCTTCTCTCCGATAGTATAGGAACACTCCGTCGCCAAGCAAAAGCTTATAAAGAACTGCTTTCCATGGAGCGGGAAGATACGCCGGTACCTGTTTTAGTGAGAAACGTTCCTTACGACCATGAATACTACCTCGTGGACGCAGACATGAAAAACGTGCATCTCTTCAATGCCGGCAAATTTGTGCGGATCGGCTACACCCTTGATGCCGCGGCCGTAGGTTGCAGTATTCTTTCGGGGGTTTTCGCCATACTTGGAGAGCAGGTTGACGAAGGGTACTATGGAGCAAGCTATGCTCTTGCTGCCGGCGCCGTTGGTTTCCAAGTCGCTGGAATAGTCTACCACTTCAAGTCGGGACGAGAGCTCAAAATGTCTGCCGGCCGCGTTGCCTTTGCCTTTTAGCAGGCCTCCTGCCCGCATGTCTGAAAAGGAGAACTCAGGCTTCAGCGTTGAAATAATCGTTTAGTTCAGCAATGGCATCCCCTTCTTTGTTTGAAAGATCCTTGATGATTTTTCCTTTTTCAAGCAGCAGGATACGGGTTGAGATGTCTGAGACAAAAGAGAGATTATGGCTGGAAATGAGAACCGTCGTGCCAAGCGTTTGATTGAGTTCTGCAATGAGGCGGGCAACGACAATTTGTGAAGAAGGGTCTAGATAATTAAACGGTTCATCCAAAAGGAGCACCTTCGGATGAATCATCATGGCTCCTATAATACCGATCTTCTGTCGATTACCTTCAGAGAAATCACGGAGATATTTCTTCGTGCCAAGGATTTCGTCGTGCATTAACGGTTCAAACTTTGTCAATCGTTCGCGCACCGTATCCGGAGTAAGGCTGTATAGTTTTCCGATGAAAGTGAAATACTCTTCGGGGGTGTAGAAGTCGATGAGGAAACGGCCATCAATAAAAGAACCAGTGTATCGTTTCCACGCGATATTGTCCGCGGTTTTAAAAGTTGCTTTGGGTGATGACGATGCTGAGGAAGCGTCGGGAGACGAGGTGAGGTCAGGAACGCCCGTAACGTCCTGACCAGCAGAGAGGACGCGCCCCGTGTCAGCTTTAATAAGATCAAGGATGAGACGGAGGAGCGTAGTCTTTCCCGCACCGTTATTACCTACCAAACCAACCAGTTCGCCGCTTTGAATAAGAAGGTCATCAATATCAAGGGCTGTCTTGTCGCCATAAACCTTAGTGAGTTTTTCTATCTTTATTTCCATAGTGAGAATCTATTGCTATATATAATAATGAAAATTGAGAAAAGGAATATGCTTAATGTTATTCGTTTTGCCATCGTTCCATAATCTCATACCGCTTGTTGAACCAACGCTGGGCGATCATTCCGATATACCAACGGTGCAGGGCAAAGCCCATGAGGCCCAAAGCGGAAACGGAGAGATGAGCCCATAAGGGAGGCAGGAGGATATAAAGGGCAAAGTAGATGCCCATAGGGATGAATAAAATGAAGGAGAATACATTAATTTGTTTGTTAGCGCCCTGATAATTGAAGAAAGCAGACGCAAAGAGATCCATCCGGCTACTGAAAAGACAGGTGGCCATGAAAGGCAGCACAAAAATGCCACAGGAGAAAAGCAAAGCCGCCAGCCAGGCCAAGAAAGAGAGACCCATAAAAGCCACTGCAGGCAGGATGAGCAATGCCATCAGTCCGCACAAGCCGCAATAAAAGAGATATTTGCGGCGTAAAATGCCTTCTACTGACCACGGCTTGGTCCATATACCCGAGAAGAAATTGGCTTCCACGCCCAACACCCATTGTGCAAGAATCAAACTTGGCATGCCAATGGCAAACATCAGCATGGGGTTCACATGAATGGCCAAATCTGCTTCCATCTGAGAAGTCATCTGTTGGAGATAGACATTTAAGACGAACACCACAGCGATAGTGATCGCACTGACGCGCAAACGCTTGCTTCGCAGCAGTTGCACCCATTCGATGCTCCACAAAGAGACTTCACCTAATTTGCGCGCAGAAGCGTGCACGGGTGCGTGCATTTCTTCATTATGATTACGCATGTAACCAAAGTACCACTGCAGAGCCGCACCAGCACAAAGATTAATCACCAAGAGGACCGCCGACATCAACAACACGCCAAGCACAAGCGGACGTGAGAGCGTCTCTGGATCATCGACCTGCAAGCCGAGAATCGTAAAGCCCACAACAGCAACCGCAAACGCGAGAAAGAGCCAGAAGAGATAGGCAAAAACCAAAGGCAAAGTCCATTGATTGCCCGGCGCGCGGCGCCAGGCATTCTGCAGCAAGGCGTTGACCATGGTGCATGAAAAAGTGAGTACAAGGGTGAGCAGGGCTGTCCACCACGGCATCAGCAACGCAGCCACGAAAGCCATCGTCACGGGGAACATCCATTGGAGGAAAGACACGGCCGTATCAAAGAGGATGAAACGGCTCCAATCGCGTTGCAGAACAGGTCGTGTACGCAAATAGTCGTCCATCTCTACAGGCGAGCGGCGCCAAAAGATCTTCACCATCAGGTCGGCCGGCACAACCGACACCGCCAGCAGCGGAGCCATTGCGACAATGGCAAACGGGAATTTAAGCGTCGACAGCTGATCACGAAAGCCAGCGTAGATGATGCCCACAATCAGCACGAAATAAAGGAAGAGAAACAAGCCAACGAAAAAAGTCCGCCACGAAAAGTCGCGCTTCTTCTGAACTCGCCATAAGCGGAAGAGTTCTTTCAATCCATCTGTCATTTCAAATTGCATTTTTTTTAGACGCGACAAAAATAGTCATAAAAAGATTTAAAAACAAAGCTTAAGCGACTTTTTGTACATTTTTAATGATTCTTCGGACCTTTCGAAAGTTGCTCATTCAAAAAAAAGTACGTACCTTTGCAGCCGAAATTCAAGAGGATGCTCTTTCGGGCGCCCTCTCGGACCGCAAAAAGCATCTATAGCAAACAGTTTATACATTATTATAATAAGACAACACAATGAAAAGTAAAATCTCGACCATAGCGCTGATGGCCATCGCGCTTGGCATAGTGCTGCTTACGTCCTGCAAAGGCAAACAGCAACAAGGAATGGCCAATACTCCCATTGAGTATAAGACAATCAAGGTGAAGGCAGAAGACCGCACCGTAGATACCAAGTACAGTGCCACCATACGAGGCCGTCAGGACATTCAAGTGGTGCCCCAGGTGAGCGGTACTCTCCAACGTCTGTGCGTAACCGAGGGTCAGCAGGTGAGCAAGGGTCAGACCCTGTTCATTATCGACCAGGTCCCCTATCAGGCACAGCTTACTACGGCACGTGCCAATCTCGAAGCAGCCAAGGCAGCAGAAGCCACTGCGAAATTATCATACGAAAGCACCAAGAACCTGCACGAGCAACAAGTGGTAAGCGATTTCGACCTGCAGACAGCAAACAATGCATACGCTCAGGCCAAGGCAGCTGTTGCACAAGCAAATGCAGCCGTTACCAACGCCGCCAATTCGCTGTCTTACACCGTGGTCAAGAGTCCTGCCAACGGTGTCGTAGGTACCCTCCCCTATCGTGTCGGCGCTCTCGTGGGTCCGTCCATTCCTACGCCTCTCACCACTGTTTCTGACAACCATCAGATGTATGTCTATTTTTCTATGACAGAGAGCCAGTTGCTTGAGAAGATCCGCGAAGCCGGCAGCGCAGCCGCAGCTGTCAAGGCGATGCCTCCTGTTCGTCTGCAACTTGTGGATGGCTCGGAATATGAAGAGACAGGTGTCGTAGAGACGGTCAGCGGTGTCGTTGACCAGAGCACTGGCAGCGTCTCGCTCCGTGCGGTATTCAACAACCCCAAGGGACTTCTCCACTCCGGCTCAACAGGCAACGTCATCATTCCGGTGGAAATGAAAGACCATATCGTTGTCCCGGCAGCCGCTGTCAAGCAATTGCAGACTGTACACCAGGTGTTTAAAGTGGTCGAAAAAGACGGCCAGCGGGTGGCTGAAGGCACGAACATCCAAGTTGCTCCTTACAACACCGGCAAGGAATTCCTCGTTCTTTCCGGCTTGCACGTCGGTGACGAGATTATCGCTGACGGTGCCGGCATGGTCAAAGAAGGCGCGCTGGTGAAATAACAGTATATTAAAGGTTGGGTCTTCAATGATTCAATGATTCGAAGATTGGGTTGACAGGCTCAATACATAGAGTTCTATCATGCCCGACTTGTCAACAGATAGAATCAATTTGTAACTAAAATAACTTATGAAAGGCAATATATTTATCAAGCGCCCAGTGATGGCTATGTCCATTGCCATTGTCATTGTACTGCTTGGCGCGATCAGTTACTTCAACCTGCCGGTGGAGCAATTCCCCGATATTGCGCCTCCAACGGTTGTCGTCAGTGCCTCTTATCCCGGTGCTTCGGCTGAGACGGTGACAAAGGCCGTCATTCAACCCCTTGAAGAAAGTATCAATGGTGTGGAAAACATGACCTACATGACTTCCAGCGCCTCCAATTCAGGTTCGGCATCGATTACGATCTACTTTAAGCAGGGCTCAAATGCCGATATGGCAGCCGTCAATGTGCAGAACCGTGTAAGTATGGCTCAAGGTCTGCTACCACAGGAAGTCACGATGATTGGTGTCATGACGTTCAAACGTCAGACCTCAATGCTACAGATCAACGCGATGGTGAGCGATGTGCCTGAGTACGACCAGAACTTCATGGCCAACTACATGAACATCAACGTCACGCCGCAGCTGAAACGTGTGCAAGGCGTCGGTGAAGTGATGGCCATGGGTGCCAGCTATTCTTTGCGTATTTGGCTGAAGCCTGAAGTGATGGCTCAGTACGGACTTGTTCCCAGCGACGTAACCGGTTGTCTGGCAGAACAGAACCTCGAAGCGGCCGTCGGTAAGTTGGGCGAAAAGCCTACCGAGGGCGGACATGGTCTGGGCGTCGACAATGTCTATCAGTATACACTCCGTTATACAGGTCGTCTGAAAGAGGTTGAAGAGTTCAAGAACATCGTTATCATGGCCAAGAGCGATGGCTCGCTTTTGCGTCTGAAGGACGTGGCAGACGTAGAACTGGGTCAGACGGACTATGGCTTTGCCGGTCAGGTCCAGGGAAAACCGTCCGTGATGTTCATGGCCTTCCAGTTGGCCGGTGCCAATGCCAAAGAAACCAACGACCGCTTTACGGCCACTCTGGAGGACATCGAGAAGACACTGCCAAAAGGGCTCCGTTTCCAACAAATGATGTCCACCAACGACTTCTTGCTGGAGTCTATCGCGAATGTTGAGGAAACGCTTATCATTGCCATCATCCTCGTGATTCTCGTGGTTTACTTCTTCCTTCAGGATTTCCGTGCAACGCTCATTCCAGCCATCTCAATTATCATATCACTCGTAGGTACTTTTGCCGCACTGCAGGTAGCAGGCTTCACGTTGAATCTGCTAACACTGTTTGCACTCGTGCTCGCTATCGGTACGGTAGTCGACGACGCCATTGTCGTGGTGGAAGCGGTGCAAGCGAAATTTGATGCGGGCTACACCTCGGCCTATAAGGCCACCAAGGATGCCATGGCCGATGTGACGATGGCTGTGCTCTCCTGTACATTCGTGTTTATGGCGGTATTCATCCCCGTGACGATGATGGGCGGCACGTCTGGTATGTTCTATACGCAGTTCGGTGTCACGCTGGCTACTGCCGTAGGTATCTCATGCGTCTCGGCTCTCGTAGTTTGTCCCGCCCTGTGCGCCATGCTTATGCGCCCCGCCAAGAGCAACCGCCAGGCCAATAACCCTGTCAGTCGTTTCTTCCTCGGATTGAACAAAGGCACTCGCAAGGTCTACGAAAAGAGTTTCGGTGCAACGTCACGTGGTTACAAACGCACCCTTTCCGCGACAATCAGCCGTCGTTGGCTGGCTCCGCTAAGTCTGCTCGTGGCAATTGTTTTGCTCGTGTTTTTTATGACTTCACTGCCTAAGGGGCTTGTGCCTCAAGAGGATCAGGGCGTACTCATGATTGACGTCACTTGTCCTCCGGGCTCTAACCTTGCCTACACCGAATCGGTTGTCGACCGGGTCGAAGCAATCGTCAAGGAAGACAAGGACATCAAGGTCATCGCCCGTACTTCGGGTTATGGCATGATGGGTGGTCAGGGCTCCGCCAATGCCATGGTGATCCTCCGTCTTAACCACTGGAGCGAGCGCAAGGGACTGGAGCACAGCTCGAGCATCAAGAAACTCATGCTCATGGGACAATTTATGAAAGAAATCCCCGAGGCACAGATCTTCGCCTTTGAACCGGGTATGATTCCCGGCTACGGTATGGGTTCTAATGTCGATTTACACCTTCAGGACCGTGCAGATGGTGATAAAGGCGTCTTCCTCGAACAGACGCAGGCGTTCCTGACCGCCCTCAATGAGCGTCCCGAAATCCAGATGGCCATGACCTCCTATGCCCGCAACTTCCCCCAGTATCAGGTCGAAGTAGATGCTGCCCAATGTAAGCTCGCCGGCATATCGCCTTCCGCCGTACTTTCCACCATGAGCGGTTATCTCGGTGGCGCTTACGTATCCAACTTCAACCAGTTTGGTAAGGTTTACCGCGTGATGCTCCAGGTTGACCCCAAATACCGCACTCGCGAAGCCGACCTCTCTAACATGTACGTCCGCAGCAGCAAGGGCATGGCTCCTGTCTCGCAGTTTGCCAAGTTAACGCCAGTGCTCGGTCCGGAAATCGACAAGCACTTCAACTTGTTCTCAGAGATCACCTGTATGGTACAGCCAGCACAGGGCTACACCACCAGTGACGCCATGCGTGTCATCGACGAGGTACACTCTCAAATCTTGCCTGAACATATCACCTATGAATATGGCAGCATCTCCCGTGAGGAATACGAGCAGATGGGTTCCAACCAGACCATCCTCATCTACGTAATTTGCGTCATTCTCATCTTCCTCATCCTCAGTTGCCTCTACGAAAGTTTCCTCGTGCCCTTCGCTGTTATCCTTTCGGTGCCTGCCGGTCTGATGGGCAGCTTCGGGTTCGCATGGTTGTGGAATCAAATTTCCTTGGGACTCGGACGTCTCTTCACAGGTGCCGATATGTATGTCATCGGTCAGGTGGAGAACAACATCTACTTGCAGACAGGTGTGATCATGTTGATCGGTCTGTTGGCTAAGACGGCCATTCTGATTACCGAGTTCGCCCTCGAACGCCGCCGCAAGGGCATGGGTATCGTTGAAGCAGCCTACGCTGCCTGCGAGGCTCGTCTGCGCCCAATCCTGATGACTGCACTCACGTGTATTCTCGGTATGCTGCCGCTTATCTTTGCCTCCGGAGCTGGTGCCAACGGTAATCGCACCATCGGTATCGGTGTCGTTGGCGGAATGGTTGTTGGAACCTTCGCCATCCTCTTTACCGTGCCTGTCTTCTTCATCTTCTTTGAGTGGCTGCAGGAAAAGATCCGTCCCGCGATGAAGGTCGAAGCAGACCAGCAATTCATCCAGGAGAAACTGCGCAGTGAACAGGAAAAACTGGAAGCAGAAAAAGAATAACAAGTGTGTAGGCTCTCTGCCTGCATCAGGGCGGAGAGCTTCCCTACCATATTTATAACATAGATATCAACGATTATGAGAAAGATAAAAACGGTCAGAATGGGCGTCACCGTCCTCTTGCTTTCATCGGCACTCACCTCCTGTGGACTGTATAAGTCTTATGAGCGGCCAACTGACCTCCAAACCAGCGGCTTGTACGGCACTGCACAGACCAACGATGATGAGCAGAGTCTGGGTGCCAAGGCATGGCGTGAGTTCTTCACCGACCCGCAACTGCAAAGCCTTATCGAGAAAGGTCTCGCACAAAACCTCACCATGATGCAACTTGAGCTTCAGATACAGGAAGCACAAGAGTACCTGAAATGCTCTAAGTTGGCTTATATCCCGAGTTTAGCCGTTGCTCCGCAAGGACAGCTCTCCAGTTTCGACTGGTCCAAGCCCTTGAAATTTTACACCGTACCTCTCTCTGCCTCATGGCAGATTGGCAGTATCGGTTCACTTCGTAACGCCAAGAAAAAGGCCGAGGTGAGCGTTGAACAGGTGCGGGCTGGACGTCAGGCTGTGCAGCAGAGTCTTGTGGCTAACATTGCCAACATCTACTACTCGCTCTGCATGCTCGATGCCCAGTTGGCCATCAGCGAGCAGACTGCAAAGAACTGGCGCGAAAGTGTTGAGCTGACGCGTAAACTGATGCAAGCCGGACGCTCCAACAAAGCGGCCGTGGCGCAGAGCGAAGCCAACTGCTACAGCGTAGAAGCCAATCTCCTTGACCTCAAGGAAGCCATCATCGAGGCTGAGAATGCGCTCTGTACGATTCTCGGTGAGGCTCCCCATCATATCGAGCGTGCAAACTTAAGCTCTTTCCAAGCTCCTGTGATTGAGACGGGCATTCCCTTGGCACTTCTTGAGAACCGTCCGGACGTAAAACAGGCCGAGCTCCAACTCGCCAGCTCCTTCTATGCGGTCAATAGCGCCAAGGCCAGTTTCTATCCCGCGCTGACGCTCAGTGGAACCCTCGGCTTTACCAATAACGGAAGTTCGATTGAACTGAGTCCGGGTAAATGGTTGTGGAATGCGCTCGGACAATTAGCACAACCCCTCTTCCAGAACGGACGTTTACGTGCTCAGAAGCGCGTCGCAGAGATGCAGCAGGAAGAGGCTATGTTAGCCTTCCAACAGAGTCTCGTAGCCGCTGGTAACGAAGTGAATACGGCCCTGGTCAAACTGCAGACGGCCCAAGGTAAGCGCACCTATATCGATGGACAGATCAATGCCCTCAACGATGCGGTTCAAGCCACTGAAGCCCTCTACAAAGACAACGTCACACGTTCGGTGAACTACCTCAATGTCCTCACTGCACAAACGGGTCTGCTCAGTGCTCAACTTGGTCAGCTCGCCAACCAGTACGCGATCATTTCCGCCACTATCGAACTCTATCAAGCCCTTGGCGGAGGCTCGCTCCAGTAATTTGTCCTCCCACGGAGACTTTCCCTAAAAACAAGTCTCCTCTCTTTCTCCGAACCCCCTCGCCGGTGCCCTTCTCCCCCGAAGAGCGCCGGCTTCTTTTTCCCCTTCACTCATCGGCTTCCCTCTACCCTTTCTTTGCTGGTCGTCTTATATGCCCTATAGATCTTATGGGGCCTATGGGGCCCTTCCCCATTTGCCCGCTTCTCTGCCGCCGAACTTTCGCCATCCGTCGAGCCCCCCCTTCTCTGCCGCAATTTTTCTCTTTTAATCATGGCAATTCACAAAAAATGCCTAACTTTGTCGCAGAATTCACTAAACACATGAAGATGATGATCACATCAAATGACTTTAACGCATTGAAAGACATGGTCGCTTACCTCGAAAAGGTACCCTATGACGTCACACGCAACGCCCTCTATTCAGCTGAGGAATTATACAAAGGATACAATCCTGATGATGAAACGAGTTTCGAAACGTGCTACGACACCCTCACATACCACCATTTCATGCACACAGGCAAGCATGGCAGCGATGCCCTCGAGTCCCTCGCCCGTGCCTTGCACGACCATGGCATTCACGTTGCCCTTGACAACTTCTTTAACGCCTTCAATGGAAACAAATGCATCGGGCTCATGGGCGGTCATGCACTCCTGCGCACCGATAAGATGTTCCGAAAAGTGGTTCTTCTGTGCAAACGTCTCACCGAGGCAGGTTTCCTCATGCTGAGCGGCGGCGGTCCTGGAGCCATGGAAGCAACGCACTTGGGAGCATGGATGGCAGGACGCACCATTGAGGACGTCGATGACGCCTTGCAGATGATGATGTCCGCTCCGTCGTTCCGCGATAAAGGGTGGCTCGCTTCAGCCTTTGCGGTCCGCAACAAATATCCTCAGAGCAAATACGTAAGTCTCGGAATACCCACCTGGCTCTATGGGCACGAACCCTCCACTCCTTTCGCATCGCATATTGCCAAGTTCTTTGAGAACAGCATCCGCGAAGACAGCATCCTCACCTTGGCATTCGGTGGAATCGTTTATACTCCCGGAAGTGCGGGCACTCTTCAGGAGATCTTCCAGGATGCGGTGCAAAACCATTACAAGTCCTTCGGCTTCGCCAGTCCCATGGTATTCATGGGCAAGCGGTTCTGGACAGAGGAAATACCTGTTTACCCATTCATGCAGGAGATGATGCAGACTGGTCGCTACAAGAACCTCCTCCTCACCATCACCGACGATCAGGAGGAAATCCTTGAGACCCTTTCCAATTTCAAGCCTGCTGAATAACTTCATCCCCCCAGAGTCCATTCTGCCTTTCTCGCAGATGAATCTTATCCCGTAAAGCAATCGGAAGAACTGAATCTGTCTCAGTTTCTTCCGATTGCTGTTTATACGTCAGTCAAACTCAGAACGATCACAAAAATAGTCTAATAACCCGAAGAAGACGGTCGAGTTCCGTGACTATTGCATGAAAACGGCTTCCTTACATCTTCAACCGCTCCTCAACAGCCTGACGCCAATCACCGTTCTTCTCCACCAACAACGTGTTGATGCCTAAACGCTCAGCAGTAGCGATATTTGCCGGACTGTCGTCAAGAAACAATGTCTCTTCAGGTTTCAGACAGGCGTCTTCCAGCATGTGACGGAAAATGGCTGGATCAGGTTTCATCATTCCCACTTCAAACGAGCAATAACACTTCTCGAGATAGGAACTGAGTGGTCGGCCGCACGGACTGAAAGCCTTGCTCTCCGCCCACTGCTGCACGTAAGGATTGGTGTTGGAAAGCAAAAAGGTGTGAAAACCGCGCCGGCGCAGGTTATCTATATAGTCAAGCTTTTCCTGGTCAATAAGTCCGCCGATGTATCCGAGCCATGCCCCAAGCACCTCTTCCTCTGTCAATTCTCTCGGAGGAGTAAGCAGTTTCGATAATTCACGCCGAAACGTATTCCTGTCAGATCTTCCGCTTTCCAGGTCCTCAAAAATGCCTCGCTGATGGTAACGGTCCAAGCGTTCTTCCGCATCTGCCAAACCTATCTTCTTAAACGTGACCAACGCCCCCTCATAGTCGAGGTCGAAAATCACACCGCCAAAATCAAAAACGATATTCTTTATCATAAAATCCTAATTTCCCCAACCCCTCAATCCAAATCCTTAAATAATTAAATCTTTAAATAATTAAATAATTTGATTCCACTCAATTCCCATCCGGTTTCTCTGCCTCGAAGAAAGGAGAGTCGTTCCAATGGAAAGAATTGACGTCATCCGGATGCGCCGGGTCAAAGGTCACGTAATCAGAACGCAAGTCTGAGAGGATGGGCAGATCCAACTTCTTCATTCCCTCTATCACGCATTTGGCAATCTCATACGCGCCATAAGGGTTGAAATGTGTATTGTCCTTGAAATCCTGTCGCTGTCCGGGATAAGTGCCTGCCGGATAATGGACAAAGGCCTTTTTACTCGCCTCTTCACCCATCGCTTCGTAGAAGGTACGCGTCATGGCATGCAGGTCTATCAGTGCCACCTGCTCGCGCTCTGCCACCCATGCCATCGCTTCGGGGTAATTGGCGTGGGTTTCCTGAATGTGTCCGTTCTTGAAGGAACGGCGCTGGGTCGGTGTTACGAAAATAGGCGTAGCCTCGCGCGCGCGCGTTTCATCTATAAAGGTCTTAAGAGCTGTGGCAAAATTGTAATACGCTCCCGCCCCCGGGAATTTCTGTTTCTGGTCATTATGTCCGAACTCAGCGATCAGGTAGTCTCCTTTTTTCATCATCGACAAAGCTTTTGCAAGGCGATTGGCAGCAATGAAGGTGCTGGCGGTCTCGCCGCTCTCGGCGAAATTGGCAATAGCCACCTTGTCACCAAACCAACGTGTGATCATCTGTCCCCACGAAGCCCAAGGTTCGTTGTCCTGATCGACCACCGTTGAGTTGCCGCAAAGGAAGACGGTGGGCACTTGATCGTCTCGCACGATGTCAATAGCGGCACAAGCAGGAGCGTCGCCGTTAATCTCAATGGTCAGACGGTCGTCGAAGTTGAGTTTCGCCTTCTCGCGCTCTTTCAACCGAATGCTCCGCCTCTCGTCGATCTGCGGAGAATGCTTGTGCACCACAAACGACATCTGTTTCATCTCCCCCTTTCGCGTTGACAAGTTTTCCACAAAGAGTCTGCGACTCTCAGCACGCACGGTAGTGACGGCAGCACGCTTGCGAGAACCCAGCGTAACCGTTACCCGGTAGTTGCCGTCAGGCACGCACACACTGAAATAGAAAGGTGTCTGACGGTCCAACCGCTCGGGCGAAGCCGTGAAGTCAAAGCCAAAACCGCTGGAAGCAGTATAGCGATCGGTGGGGCTGACCAACACCGCATCGGCTGACTTTACACCTCGCTGTGGAGTGAAAACATAGTGCCATGACTGTGCTTGCAGCACCAGGAATGATGGCAGAATCAGTGACAGAAAGAGGAAAATGCGTTTCATGTTTTTGAGTGAACTAATTGGTTCAATATTCAGTTGAAGAGTGGTCAGGCTGGTTCATTTATTCTTAGGACAACAGCACTTTATTATTTTTTACAATGACAAAGATAATGCTTTAAAGACAAATAACCCGACTGAAACCATGAAAAATATACATTAACATGAAAAAAAAGCCAAGTTTGTTGGTCAGTTCGATAAAAACCACTACCTTTGCGCTCGGTTTTGAGAAACAGACCTGCCGACATGGCTCAGTTGGTAGAGCAACGCATTCGT
>JAILCU010000058.1 GCA_024690405.1 Bacteroidales bacterium | reverse complement strand
CAGAACTCGAAATAAGATGAAAGCATTAGATTATTTTCTCCTTATCTGTGCCATTGCACTGCTCGGTGTTGCCTATTACATTACTACAAAAGGTAATTTGGAACTCGCTGCTTTAGTAAACTTCTGTGCTTATATTTGTGGTACAGTAGCCGGCACAAGGATAGGAGCAAGAATTTATAAGAAGAATAAAGAAAACAAATAAGATAATATGGCAAACTATTATAGCGATCATCCTGAGATCGGGTTCTACTTGAACCACCCCCTGATGGCTCGTATCGTTGAGCTGAAAGAAAAAGATTTCGCTGATGCGAAAGAATATGACTACGCTCCCGTTGACCTGGGCGATGCCATCGAGAACTACAAGCAGATTCTCGACATCACCGGTGACGTGGCTGCCAACATCATAGAGCCAAACTCTGAGGCTGTAGACCTCGAAGGTCCCCACCTCGAGAACGGACGTATGATTTATGCCTCCAAGACCTATGAGAATATTGAGGCTACCCGCAAGGCCGGCCTGTGGGGTGTCTCCATGCCCCGTCGCTACGGCGGCCTGAACCTCCCCAACGCCATCTTCTCTATGCTCTCCGAGATGATTTCAGCTGCCGATGCTGGATTCCAGAACATCTGGAGCTTGCATAGCTGTATCGACACGCTCTATGAGTTCGGCTCCGAGGAGCAGCGTCAGAAATACATCCCCCGTGTCTGTGCCGGCGAAGGAATGTCTATGGACTTGACCGAGCCCGATGCCGGTTCCGACTTGCAGCGCGTGATGCTGAAGGCCACCTTCGACGAGAAGGAGAACTGCTGGCGCCTGAATGGTGTGAAGCGCTTCATCACCAATGGTGACAGCGACATCCACCTCGTACTGGCCCGCTCTGAGGAAGGCACGAAGGATGGTCGTGGACTCTCGATGTTCATCTATGACAAGCGTCAGGGTGGTGTGAATGTCCGCCATATCGAGCACAAGTTGGGTATCCATGGCTCTCCCACCTGCGAACTCACCTACAAAAACGCCAAGGCGGAGCTCTGCGGCAGCACGCGTCTCGGCCTTATCAAATATGTGATGGCCCTGATGAACGGTGCCCGTCTGGGTATCGCCGCTCAGAGTGTAGGTGTTGAACAGGAGGCTTACAACGAAGGCCTTGCCTATGCCAAGGAGCGTCAGCAGTTCGGCGACAAGATTATCAACTTCCCCGCTGTCTATGATATGCTCTCACGCATGAAGGCCAAACTCGATGCTGGTCGTTCACTGCTCTACGAGACAGCTTGCTACGTGGATGTTTACAAATGCCTCGAGGACATCGAGCGCGACCGCAAACTGACTCCCGAGGAGAAGCAGGAGATGAAGAAGTACCAGCGCCTGGCCGACGCCTTCACGCCTCTGGCCAAGGGTATGAACTCTGAGTACGCCAACCAGAACGCCTACGATGCCATCAGCATCCATGGTGGCTCGGGCTTCATCATGGAGTACAAGAGTCAGCGCCTCTATCGCGACGCCCGCATCTTCTCTATCTACGAAGGTACGACCCAACTACAGGTGGTGGCAGCCATCCGCTACATCAGCAACGGCACGATGCTCAACAATATCAAGGACATGCTGGCAGCCCTGCCCGAGAACGCTAATGCGGCACTCAAGTCCCGCGTGGAGAAACTGCTTCCTATCTACGAAGATGCCCTCAGTTATGCCAAGGGACTCGACAACCAGGATGCCTTTGACTTCCTCGCCCGTCGTCTCTATGATATGACGGCTGAAATCGTGATGTCACTGCTCATCATTCGCGACGCTGCCTGTGCTCCTGAGATGTTCGCCAAGAGTGCCAACGTCTATGTTCGCATGGCCGAGGAGGATGTCATCGGCAAGAGCGCCTACATCAAGGCCTTCCAGGTCGCTGACCTCGACAACTTCCGTGCTGCCGAGAAATGCGAGGAGGCGTAAAGGTTTGTAAACAAAGCATCGGATAAAATAGCACTGGGACGTCGGCAAATACTGACGTCCCAGTGTGCGTTAAAAGAGCCTGATAAATAATGACTTTTGACCACGAAGCCTTTATCAATGAAGTCTATGATATCGTACGGCAAATACCGTCTGGCCGTGTCCTCTCGTATGGTCGTGTCGCTGAGTTGGCGGGTTGGCCTAACTATGCCCGGGCTGTGGGACGGGCGATGAAGGAAGCGCCGTTAACACTCAATCTGCCTTGCCATCGGGTGGTGAATAGCCAGGGTCGCACCGTGCCGGGATGGCACCAACAAACCATTCTCCTGATGTCCGAAGGGGTATCTATAAAGGATAATGGCTGTGTAGATATGAAAAAGGCCGAATGGCAAATGGATAATTATTGACCTTAACCGGAGGTCTGTCCCTTTCCAGGGCGTCTTCGCCCTGCCCCTTGTTAACTGGAGGCCTGTTCCCTTCCAGGGCGTCTTCGCCCTGGCCCTCCTCCTCTTTCTATGGGAGACGGCCCAACGGCAGACCGGTAGGCAAACGGTTACAAGAGCTTGTCAAAGATCTGCTCTAATACCTTGGGGAAGTGAGCCATCTCGAGAACGTGGACCTTGTCGGCGATGGTCTCCGGTGTATCATCAGGCACTACGGGGGTGCTGAACTGCGCGATGATCTCGCCGCCGTCGCATACGGGGCTGACGTAGTGAATGGTGATCCCCGTCTCGGTGTCGCCTGCAGCCTTCACCGCTTCATGAACATGATGTCCCCACATGCCTTTGCCGCCGTGCTTGGGCAGTAGGGCAGGGTGAATGTTTACGATCCGTTGTGGGAAGGCATCGATGAGGAAATCAGGTACCATAGGCAGGAAACCGGCGAGCACGATGAAATCGATCCTGTGCTCCTTTAATAAAGGCAGCATCACCTCCGGGCGGTTCAGCTCGGCCTTGGGGACAACTGTTGAGGGGACGCCCAGACGCGCGGCGCGCTCCAGGGCGTAGGCATCAGAACGGTTGCTGACGACGAGTTCGCAATGGACGCGCTCTGACGTCTGAAAATGGCGGATGATATTCTCGCAGTTGGTGCCGCTTCCCGACACGAAGATCGCGATATTCAACATGGATGCTTGATGGTTAAAAGATGGATGAACTGTCAACTCCCGCAATTGTTGGGCGAGAGAGACAGTTTCATCCGATTCAGTGAGAAGAGGTGTACGAAGAGGTAACGAAACGTAACGCCCTTGTTAAGCCACTTTCTCCAAACGCTTCATCATGGCGAACATGAAGAGCGCCGAGAGGAGGCAGAGGCCTGCAAAGACGAGCCATACCGTCGTGAGCGAGAGGTCGCCCCAGAGAATGCCACCTACAGATACGAGCAAGTTGCCGATAGCCGTAGCGACAAACCAACCGCCCATCATCATTCCTTTGTATTTGGGAGGAGCTACCTTGGAAACGAAGGAAATGCCCATCGGGGAAAGCAACAACTCACCAAAAGTGAGGACGAGATAAACACTGATCAGCCAGTAGGGAGAAGCCGGATAAGTGGCGGTGCCGGCCTCGATGGCAGCCTTCTGCTCGTTGGGCGTGAGCAATCCCTGCGAAGCGAAGATCATCAGGCAGAAAGCTACGGCAGCCACAACCATACCGTAGGCGATCTTGCGCGGAGCCTTCGGTTCTTTGCCCTTGGCGGCCAAGGCGCCAAAGATGGCCATCGACACAGGGGTCAGGGCTACGACGTAGAAGGGGTTGAACTGCTGGAAGATAGGAGCGCTGATTTCCACTGTGCCCGTGGCCTGAGTGTACTGATAACCGAGGAAACAGCAAGCGGCTGCAATGACAACGGCGGCGATGCCTTTGCCCTTGGTGGTCTTGCTCTGGAAGAGGGAGAAGAGACCATAGACGATGAAGATGATGGCCACCAGATTCCAGACGTTGAACGGCATGGTGTGGACACCTTCTGCCGTCTTCTGCGTGAACTGGTTGGCGAAGTAGGTGAGCGAGAGGCCATTCTGGTGGAAGGCCATCCAGAAGAAGATGACCACGGCAAAGACAAGCACGAGGGCCGTGATGCGCTGACGCGTCTCCTCGGGAGAGAGTTCCTCGGCAACAGCAGCACCCGCCGCAGCATCCTTCTTCTTGTCGCCCTCCACATGACGGAAGGTACTGCGGAAGGCATAGTAGATAGCGATAGAAAGAATGAGGGACACACACGCTACAGCAAACGCGAAGTGGTAGGAGTCTGCATGGCTGAAGCCCAGAGACGTCTCGGCCCACTTCATGATCTCCACAGCGGCTGTAGGTGCAAAGAGAGCACCGATATTGATGGCCATGTAGAAGATGCTGAAACCGGAGTCGCGCTGAGTGGCGTACTGGGGATCGTCATAGAGATTGCCCACCATCACCTGGAGGTTGCCCTTGAAAAGACCGGTGCCAAAGGAGATAAGGAGCAAGGCTGCGAACATTCCGGCCAGGGCCACACCACCACTGCCCAAAGGAACGGCCAACAGCAGATAACCGAAGAACATGATGAGAATACCAATGGTAACCATCCGGCCGAAACCAAACTTGTCTGCCATGATACCTCCCACCAAAGGCAGGAAATAGACCAAGCCAAGAAAAGCACCGTAGATGATGCCTGAGACAGATTCCGAGAGACCGAAGTTCTCACCGAGGAAGAGAGCGAAGACGGCTATCATTGTGTAATAACCGAAACGTTCGCCTGTGTTGGCCAATGCCAGTGCATAAAGGCCCTTGGGCTGATTTTCAAACATAGAGAATGGTTCTAAAAGGTTTTTTGAATTAAATTTGCTGCAAAGATAAAGAAAAAGTAGATAAATGCTTTAATAATTTTACAAAAAAGTGTGCTGAAACAGGAAAAATGAAATATTCTCTGCATGGAGTATCGCTTGAGGCTGAAAGAAACGTGAGAATAGGAGCACGCACAATGAAAAAGGAGAAACGGGGCGGGACGGAAAATGCAGGTGGTTTTGAAGGTCCGAAGGAGTGCCTGATACAAAATACGTCAACAAAAAACACCTTTTTGACATCTTTTTAGGCCGGGAGCGTGCAAAAGAGTGCGATTAGCAGTACCTTTGCACCCGCAAACAAGTTTTCATTGATCAACAACTTCGGATAACACATGCAACCGACTATTATCAATTGCTTGCGTCATTACGATCGCGCGACCTTCATCAAAGATCTTCTTTCGGGTATCATCGTGGGTATTGTGGCTTTGCCCTTGGCCATTGCTTTCGGTATCGCTTCAGGAGTCACTCCCGAACAAGGTATTATAACAGCCATCGTGGCAGGTCTTATCATCTCGTTGCTGGGAGGCACGAAAGTGCAGATAGGCGGTCCCACCGGCGCTTTCATCGTCATCATTGCAGGTATTATCCAGCAGTATGGCATGCAGGGACTGATGGTGGCTACGCTGCTGGCTGGCGCCTTCCTGATTATGCTCGGCCTCTTCCGCCTTGGTACGATCATTAAATATATACCTTATCCCATTGTCGTGGGATTCACCAGTGGTATCGCGCTGACTATCTTCACGACTCAGGTGAAGGACCTCCTCGGTTTGAGCATCCCCGAGGGCGTACCCTCGGATTTTATCTCCAAATGGGTTTGCTACGGCCATCATTTGGCCAGTATCGATCTGTGGAGTACGACCGTGGGTGTGGTAAGCGTGCTCATTATTGCGTGCTGGCCTTATATAAATAAGGTGAAATATGTGAACGGACATCTCTCAGCGCTCAATAAGTTGCCGGGCTCGTTGGTCGCCATCCTGGTGATGACGGTCGGCGTGCTGATACTGAAGCACTATGGCCTGGCCGAATCCGTCGACACGATCGGCGACCGTTTCCGCATCAATGCCGAGTTGCCTTCGCCTGAAGTGCCTGCGGTGTCGTGGGACGTGGTGCGCAGCCTCTTTGCTCCGGCCGTGACCATCGCCGTGCTCGGGGCTATCGAATCGTTGCTGTCCGCTACCGTTGCCGACGGCGTCATCGGCGACCGCCACGATTCCAATCAGGAACTCATCGCGCAAGGTGTAGCCAATTTGGTGACTCCCATCTTTGGCGGTATTCCTGCCACGGGGGCCATTGCCCGCACGATGACCAACATCAATAACGGAGGCCGTACCCCAGTCGCCGGTATCGTGCATGCTGTGGTGCTGTTGCTCATCTTCCTGATCCTGATGCCTTATGCGCAGTATATTCCTATGGCTTGTCTGGCGGGTGTATTGGTGATTGTGGCCTATAACATGAGTGGATGGCGCACTTTCCGTCAGTTGCTGAAGAATCCCAAGTCGGATATCTCGGTGCTGGTGATCACGTTCCTCCTCACGGTGATCTTTGACCTCACGGTAGCAATAGAAGTGGGCCTGATGCTGGCCTGCCTGCTCTGCATGCGCCGAATGGCAGAGACGACTCAGGTGAGTGTGCTGACCGACGAGATTGACCCGTCGTCGGAAGTGGACTTCGAGT
Source organism: Bacteroidales bacterium (assembly GCA_024690405.1). GTDB lineage: Bacteria > Bacteroidota > Bacteroidia > Bacteroidales > Bacteroidaceae > Physcousia. The sequence goes on along the minus strand of JAILCU010000058.1, from coordinate 8,833 downwards.
CCACCAACCTCGAGCATTTCAAGATACCCGATGGTTGCGAGGTCTATGAGATCAACGGTCCGTTCTTCTTCGGCATAGCCAACCGCTTTGAAGAAATCATGGGACGGATGCCGGCCAGACCCGTCGTACGCATTATACGCATGCGAAAAGTGCCCTTTGTGGACAGCACCGGTATGCACAACCTTGAGAACCTGGTGCAGATGTCCCGCAGTGAGGGAATTCATGTGATCCTCTCGGGCGTTAATCCCAAGGTCCACGAGGTGCTAATGAAGAATGATTTCGGGCGCATAATCGGTGAAGAAAACATCTTGCCACATATCAATCTGGCTTTGGCGAAGGCACGCGAAGTGCTCTCTCAAACAAGGAAGTGAGGCTTTTTGCAAAAAAAATACACGACTTTACCCCGAAAACGATAACTTTTTGCTACCTTTGCAACCGCAAAGCGTAGAGAACACGATGGCAGAATTTCGTACTATGCGCCGCAAGCGCCAGCAATTGAGCGATGCCGAGAGCATCGCTATCCTCCAAAGCGCCACCTCGGGTGTCTTGGCGGTGCTGGGCGACGAAGGTTATCCTTATGCCGTACCTTTAAGTTATGTTTATGCTGACGGCCGTCTGATTTTTCACAGTGCCGTGGCCGGGCATAAGGTCGATGCCATCCGTGCTTACACCAAAGCTTCGTTTTGCGTAATCCATCAGGACGATGTTCAGGCTGCCACTTTCACGACCATTTTCCGCAGCGTGATTGTCTTTGGGCGCATTCGTATCCTTGAGGATGATGCCGCGAAACTGGCTGCTATCCGCACCTTGGCAAAGAAATACAGTCCGCACGAAAGTGCGGAAAGTACGGATCTCGAGATACAAAAGGGCTTCCCGCACCTGCTGATGTTTGAACTCGAGATAGAACATCTCACGGGCAAGCAGTCCAAAGAACTTATGTGACGCCTATGATCAACTGGAAACTCATATCAAAGATCCTTGGCCAGTTGCTCTTCCTTGAGGCTGCTATGATGTTTGTGTGCACCATCATGGCATTTTGTTACCACGAGCCTGATTTAGAGGCTTTTGGCCTTTCGGTCATGGTGACGGTATTTGTGTCCTTGGTGCTGCAGCGTATCGGTCACTCGACGTCCGATATGCTCTATCGTCGGGATGCTTATCTGGTGGTCACTCTTTCATGGATTATTTTTAGTACCTTCGGCGCGATTCCCTTCGTGGCAAGCGGTTATCTGCCAAGCCCTACGGATGCGTTCTTTGAGACGATGTCGGGTTTCACCACTACAGGCGCGAGTACGATTGATGACGTGGAGAGTCTGCCGCATGCGTTGCTCTTTTGGCGTTCCATGACACAGTGGATTGGCGGTTTGGGAATCGTGTTCTTCACCATAGCCATCATTCCGTCCCTCATCGGCGGTAGCATCAAGGTGTTCTCTGCCGAGGCTACCGGCCCCATGCGCAGCAAACTGCATCCGCGTTTGGGCACTTCTGCCAAATGGATTTGGGGGATTTATGCCTTTCTTACAGTGGCTTGTGCGTTGCTTTTCTATATCGAAGGGATGGGCGCTTTTGATGCAGTGAATTACGCGATGACAGCTACCGCTACAGGAGGTTTTGCAACCCACAATTCCTCTACCGGTTTCTTCCATAGCCCTTATATTGACTATACGGCTATCTTTTTCATGTTTATTTCAGGTGTCAGTTTCACCTTATTATATATGACGGTACTCAAGGGGCGTTTCCGTGATTTTTTCCGCAACTCAGAGTTGCGGCTCTATCTCTCGCTCATCGTTGGTGCTACGTTCCTGATCATGCTCATCCTCATGCGTGATCAGCATTATTACTTTGAGAAAGCGTTGCGCTCCAGCCTTTTCCAGGTCGTCTCATTCCTCACTACAACGGGCGTGTTCAACGATGATGCCGGCAAATGGCCTCATGTAACTTGGGTTATTCTCTCCTTCCTGATGTTTTTCGGCGGTTGCTCCGGAAGTACTGCGGGCGGCTTCAAATGTGTACGCGGCGTGATGATCATAGATGTGATTCGCAATGAAATCAAACGCATTATCCATCCCCGTTCGGTGCTTCCCGTGAGAGTCAACCGAGTGGCCGTTCCGATGGAAAAGCAAGCCTCGTTACTGGCGTTCTTCGGCCTTTATTGGTTATTATGCTTTACCACATATTTTATTATGATTCTGGCGGGCGTTGACAGCACCAACTCGATCACCATCTCTTTGAGTTGCGCCAGTAACGTCGGCCCGACCTTAGGTTTGGAGATAGGTCCTACTATGTCTTGGAGTATCCTGCCTCCCCTCGTCAAGTGGCTGCTCTCGCTGCTGATGCTCATGGGACGTCTGGAGATCGTCAGCGTCATCGTCATTTTCACGCGCTCATTCTGGAGCGACCGCTAATTCCTTCTTGTTTATTTCCTTCAGTACATCTATTCTTTAATCTTTATATTCTTTTATTCCTCTAATGGGCGGCTTTTTCGGAACCATTTCCACTAAACCCTGTATCACAGATTTATACTACGGTACAGACTACAATTCACATCTTGGCACGAAGCGCGGCGGTTTGGCCACTTATTCGTCGGAGAAAGGCTTTTACCGCAGTATTCACAATCTTGAGAACCAGTATTTCCGCACCCGATTCGAGGCGGAATTGCAGAAATTCCCCGGCAATAGCGGTATCGGCATTATCTCTGATACCGACCCGCAGCCAATCATGGTCAACTCGCATCTTGGCAAGATGGCTGTTGTCACCGTGGCCAAGATCAACAATCTCGAGGAACTGACGCGTGAGTTGCTGAACGAAGGTGATCATTTCTCTGAGATGTCGAGCGGTAAGACAAATCCGACGGAGCTGATCACTTTATTGATTGCACGCGGACGAACCTTTGTCGAAGGCATCGAGAATGTTTACCGGAAAGTGCGTGGCTCGTGTTCCATGTTGATTCTTACGGAGGACGGCATCATAGCAGCCCGCGACCGCCTGGGCCGCACACCGATCGTGATCGGGCAGCGTGAGGGGGCTTTCGCGGTCACCTCGGAGAGCACGGCTTTCCCCAACTTGGGTTACGATATTTGCGGTTTCGTAGGTCCTGGTGAGATCATCCGTCTGCGTGCAGATGGCATCGAACGCTTGCGTGCCCCGGAGGAAGAGATGCAGGTGTGTTCGTTCTTGTGGGTTTATTATGGCTTCCCCACTTCTACCTACGAAGGACGGAACGTGGAGGAGATGCGCCATACCAGCGGCCTGTTGATGGGGCAAAGCGATGACACGGAGGTGGATAGCGTCTCAGGGATTCCTGACTCGGGTGTGGGTATGGCCACCGGTTATGCCGAGGGTATTGGTGCTCCCTATCGCCGTGCCGTCTCGAAGTACACGCCCACCTGGCCCCGTTCGTTTATGCCTGGCAACCAACTGACACGTGACCTGGTGGCCAAGATGAAACTGATTCCCAACCGTGCGATGCTCGAAGGTAAGCGCTGTCTGTTCTGCGACGACAGCATCGTGCGCGGCACTCAGTTGCGGGATAATGTAAAGGGACTGTTTGACCTCGGTGCGAAGGAAGTGCACATGCGTATTGCTTGTCCACCGCTTATCTATGGGTGTCCGTTCATCAATTTCTCAGCCTCGAAAAGTGACCTGGAACTGATTACTCGTCAGGTCATTCGCGACCTGGAGGGTGAGCAGGATACTACCGAAGGCGGTATGGGTGCAGAAGCCACTACGCCCATCGAGATTCTTCAGGACTATGCCCGTACCGATTCGCCGCGCTATCGTGCGATGGTAGAGGAGATTGGGCGGCGTCTGGGGCTGACCTCGTTGCGCTTCAACACCCTCGAGATACTGATTAAAGCCATCGGTCTGCCTAAGTGCAAGGTTTGTACTCATTGTTTTGACGGTTCCAGCCATTTTTAGCATTCATTGAACCGGATGACGTTCGTAGAGACTACCCCCCGAGGTCACTACTTTTGGCTTTCACCCAGGAACAATAGAATAACTCTCTCTCCCGAAAAGACGGGAGCGTCGCAAATAACAACAACTTGCTACATTTATATGAGAACAGACTGGCTGACCTCCCTCAGCCGGTCTGTTTCTCTAATGGCTTGCCCCTTTTTCTTTTTGGGGTGTCCGGTAAAAATCTGAAGGCCCTCAATAACGAAACTGAAGTGCCGAAAAACCGTCATTTCGGATTCGTTTTTCAAAGAGTAAGCCCCCTTTTGTCAAAGAGTGTAGATTCTTTGGGTGGTGATTCAGCCTTTTCAAGCAGCATCAACCAATGCATGCACGTCCGTACGTGTGATGCTGTGCGACCTGTCGCATGACGCTGAACGACCTGTCGCATGACGCTGAACGACCTGTCGTATGACGCTGAACGACCCGTCGTTTGAGGCTGTGCGACCTGACGTTTGAGGCTGTGCGACCTGACGTTTGAGGCTGTGCGACCTTATGCTGGAAGCGACACATTTTATATACTATACCTGCTTTATTGTTTCTGGTTTTCGCCCTGACCATACTTTTGTTAGGGTTCGCTTCTGTTTCTCTTATGATTACTCAGTTTCAATGAGGCTTTGCATAGCGCGCGCGTACCTAATCCTGCTCATCATGGTTCCCTCGGAAGAAGGTGCAGATAAGCTTTGCATAGCGCGCGCGTACCTAATCTTGCGGCCGACCACGTGAAACTGTTGAAGTTGGCGTAGCACATGATGTCGATCCTCCAATATAAAAATGTAGCAGTTGTAATTCTGTTGTACCTTGCGTGGGCAAAAGTACTGCACAATTACAACTGCTACAATACGTGGTTTACAGAGTCTTGCTCTTATTTCAACTTAATGATATACATTTGGAAGGTCTTGCCTGCTGCGGTCGCATCAATCGTAGCACCTTTCTTGGTTGCTGTGACGGTTGCTTTGCCGTGTGCGGGGCAAACCTGCTCAGGCTTGGAAGGCATGTTCTCAGCATCGTAGTCAGAGCAGTCGAGGCTTGTGATGTCGGCCGTGGAGGGCAGATTCTTGGCCTTCACACCTTCAATGTTGATGTGTATGGGTGAATCCTCAGTGGCGGTGTTAATCACTTTCACGATGATCTCGTTCTTCTGCTTGTCGATCACTGCGCTTGCGAAGACGCCATCCTGCCCCTTGGCCACCGGATTTGCCACGGGCTTACCGCCGTCCAGGGAGAGCGTGGTGGGCAGCACGTTGGTACCCGGGTTGAGCATATACATTTGCTGCACGTAATAAGAAGCGGTGCGGGCGGTGTGCAGATTGTCGTACCAGATAAGGTCGGGACGCCACTGCCAACCGTCGACGTGAGCGAAGAGGGGAGCATAGGTAGCCATGTGCACAATATCGGCGTTACGCTCAATATTGGTCATGAAAGCAGCCTCGTAGATGCTGGCACCTGCGTGGTTGTATTTCTTTCCGCTGTCATGGCAAGCCCATTCGCCGGCAAACACCTTCGGGCCCTTGCGGTCGTAGTCGTTGTAGCGGTTCATCCAGTCTTTGTACCACTGAACGTTGCGATAGTAGTGCTCGTCAACGAGGTCGGCTTTGAGTTTGCGCATCGCCTCCCAACCGTGGCGGAACTTGTCGTCCTCGGCATTCGGGCCGCTGGTGCCGATGAGTTTGATTTCGGGATGAACCTTACGCACCTCGGGTGCGATGATGGCAAGGCGGTCGAAATAGGGCTGTTCCCATTGCTCGTTGCCGATGGCCAGGAACTTTAGGTTGAAAGGTGCGGGATGGCCCATGTCTGCACGTAACTTGGCCCATTTGTTGGTGGCGGGGTCGCCGTTGGCGAAGTCAATGAGGTCGATGCAGTCGTCGATGAATTCCTGAAGTCCTTCCTTCGTACAGGGAGCATGCTGGTCCTCGCGATCGTTTTGGAACTGGCAGGAGAGGCCAACACTGAGGACAGGAAGGGGCTCGGCGCCTATCTCTTCAGCTAACTGGAAGTACTCGAAGAAGCCGAGACCGTATGTCTGGAAATAATCAGCATAGTAGCGATAGGTGAAGGTGTTCTCCCAGCGGTTCTTGTTGATGGGGCGGTTCTCCACGGGACCCACGGTGTTCTTCCATTTGTAGCGCAGGTCGAGGGTAGTGCCCTCCACGATGCAGCCGCCGGGGAAGCGGAACACACCGGGATGGAGATCTTCAAGGGCTTGGGCAACATCCTTGCGCATACCGTTCTCATGGCCTTTATAAGTGTCCACGGGGAAGAGGGAGATGTGCTCCAAATCGACGGTGCCACTGCCCGAACGACGACGCTCATTGCAGAGGAACAGGCGCAACTGGGCACGTTCGATGGTGCGCGGACTCTTGATGACGACGCTGTATTTCTTCCATTCGCGGGAGTCGATCTTCAGGTCGGTGTTGGTGAATTCCTGGTGTTCGGCCATCGTATTCTGGTCTACGAACTGAATCCACAGATACTGGGCTTTACCGTCCGGCACGCGAGCCCATACGGAGAACCGATATTCAGCACCTTCCTCGAGGCCGATGCCGAAGAAACCTTCGTTCTGCAGACCGGTCCAAAGGTCGCGGTGACCCATGGAGGAGAGACGGGCGTAATGAGGATTCTTGTCGAAGGGTCCGTCGTTGAGGATCTCAACCTTTCCGAAGGCTTGCCAACCCATCAGATGGTCCGGCGTGAACTCGAAAGAGCGGTTCTTCAGCAATTCGCCATACAGACCACCATCGGCAGCGAAATTGATGTCTTCGAAGAAAATGCCCCATTGTGTGGACTGGATGGGAGCGCCAATCTTTTTGGCATTGACAGTGATGACGTTCTCTGAGGCCATCGCTGACATCGTTGCAAGCGCAAATGCTGCGCTGAGAAGAATTTGCTTAATTCTCATAGTCGTGCTTGTTTATAGGTAAATATATGGATTGATTAATAAATTCGCTTTTGTCCGTCGATGATATAGACCTTTCCGCGTTGCATCTTTCCCGTTGCGACGCGTCGGCCCTCAAGGTCGTAAACCTCGGTGGCCTCCATGATGTCGGCCGACACCTGCTGCACGCCGTCGGCGTCGGCACTTTCTTTGGTCAGATAATACTGTGGCAGCGGAATGTTGGAGGCCGTGCCTTTCACGCGCAACCAAGGCGTTCCAGCCTCCACGGCGGTGCCGGGCTCGACTTTGTAGAAAGCCATGACGCCGGTCGCGTCATTCACCTTGAACGTATAGAAATATTCATAAGTCTCTTCGTCGCACGTCAGCACGCTGTCCACGGAGCAACCCTTGAGGTAGTTCTTGTTTACAGTGACCGCACTCTTGGTGCTTGGCCTGAAGCGGACCGTCTGGCCAGCCGTGGCACGATAGAGAATGGCCGAGCCGGCAGGAATCGTGGCTTGACTGGCCAAACGTGTGTAGCGGATCGTATCGGCGGCAGCAACTACTCCGGGCACCTGATATGCCGTTATGCCCTCAGGAACGCGAACAGGATAAGGTGTGTAGAGCATACCCCAACCCGTGGCGGGCACCTTCTGCTCGATGGTATAGTAGTCAATCAGGTCGCAGCTCACATGGGGCGGCTGATTGTAGGCGCAATTCTGGTTGATGACCTGTGCGCGATAGGCATAATCGTCCATGAGATGCGGGATGCGGTAGTCGGTGTTGTAACTTGTGGCGTTGATGATGAGTTGGAAGTTGCTGCCCGACTGTGTCCAGGTGACAATTTCCTCGCGCCAGTCGCCAAGTACGTCGCCGAGCACGCAGGGGTTGTATTTCGTGTAGTTGTTGAGGTTGCCAACTGTGTAGTTGCCACCGTTGACTTGTAGACGACCATAGCCGCTGCCATTCCAATATTCGATGACCGACTTGTCGAAGAACTCGTCTGCCAGGTCGCCGTTCCAATAGAGGCGGCAGTTGAGCGAGCCGCCACCGCCGTGACTGAGGCCGGAGGCGATGAGATTATTGCTGGTGTCAAAGATGGAACCCATGTTTGCACTCGATTGCCAATAAGCATCGTCAGCCTCGGGATTGAAGTGTCCGATGATGCCGCGCCCGGTGTCATCGTCAGCAGTGGTGCGGAAGATAATCTCGCCAGTGGCAGCATCGCGAAGGTCGGCGCCATAAGGACTCTTCTCGTGAACCATGAAATATTCGAGACCGGGTCTTGAAGGGATGAAATCACTCAAGTGCAAGGCATCGCCGTGCCCCATCCCCGTGCGGTAAAGTGTCGTACCGTCGGGCTTCAGGGCTCCCGAACCATAGTGTATTTCCTGGCATCCGTCGCCCGTGACATCTCCTACGCCAATCCAGTGAGCACCTTCGCCATAGACCGATGAGGAGAGGTTTTTCGTGCTGCCATTGGCGTAGGTCACGGTGCCGCTGTTGGCCGAGGGGCCACGATGGAGCCAGCGCAGTGTGAGTTCGGCGCCATCCCAGTCGTAGGCTCCAATCTTGCAACCACTGTAGTAGCCGCGTGCGAAGATGGCCGAGGGATTCTTGTCTTCGCCGTCTAACCATGCGATGGCAGCCAGGTAGCGTTCCGAACGGTTCTGTTGACTGTCTCCCCAGAAGGAGGTCGTCTCGTCCTGGTAGGCGGTATGGTATTTAATGGTGCTCAGTTCCGCACCAGTCATTCCATCGAAGACGGTGATATACTCGGAGCCATGGTCCTGCTTGCCGCGACCGCTCTTGAGGTTCTCTGTGGGGTCGTCACCCGCCATGAGGACGTAGTTGCCCTGACCGTCGATGGCACCAGGAGCCGTCTTCACCATGAACTCGCCGTAGCCGTCACCGTCGAGGTCCCAGGCGATGAAGGGCGTGGTGTGGGCGGAATTGAACATATTAGCACCCGTGTGCAGCATCCACAGACGCGTGCCATCC
>JAILCU010000022.1 GCA_024690405.1 Bacteroidales bacterium | reverse complement strand
TCCGAGGCGCTCTCGAAAGGCCTTTATGGAATCGGTATTGCTGCCGTGGGTATGCTCTCCACGTTGGGCATTACCCTTGCAACAGATGCCTATGGACCGATCGCCGACAATGCCGGTGGAAATGCCGAGATGAGTGAGCTGGGCGAGGAAGTGCGCCATCGCACCGACGCCCTCGATGCCTTGGGCAATACCACGGCAGCTACCGGCAAGGGCTTTGCCATCGGTTCGGCGGCTCTCACAGCCCTTGCCCTGTTAGCCTCTTATATCGAAGAGGTGAAGATTGCGATGCACCGTTCGGGCGACTTCATCGTGAATCTGGCGGGTGAACAGATTGATGCCCTGGAAGCGACGATCCCCGACTTCATGAACTATTTCCAGGTGAACCTGATGAACCCGCGTGTGCTTGTGGGCGCTTTCATCGGTGCCATGGCAGCCTTCCTGTTCTGCGGCCTGACGATGGAAGCCGTAGGACGTGCCGCGCAGAAGATGGTGGAGGAAGTGCGGCGTCAGTTCCGTGAGATCAAAGGCATCCTCGAGGGCAAGGCCACGCCGGACTACGGTTCGTGTGTGGAAATCTCCACGCGCGCCGCGCAGCACGAGATGATCTTCCCGTCGCTGCTGGCAATTGCCATCCCCATTGTCGTGGGCATTGTCCTCGGCGTAGCCGGAGTGCTCGGACTGTTGGTAGGCGGACTCTCCAGCGGCTTCACCTTGGCTGTGTTTATGGCTAATTCCGGCGGCGCATGGGACAACGCCAAGAAGATGGTCGAAGAAGGCAACTTCGGCGGCAAGGGTTCCTTCGCTCATAAGGCCACCATCGTAGGTGATACCGTTGGCGACCCGTTCAAGGACACCAGCGGTCCGTCGCTGAACATTCTCATCAAGCTGATGTCCATGGTGAGCATCGTGATGGCCGGACTGACTATTGCCTTGGGATAAAGGCGCGGTCCTGAAGAGTACGAAAGACTGCCTTGAAAATGATAAGCTGTCATTTTCAAGGCAGTCTTTCTGATGTGCGGCGCGTGGCAGGTCTATTCCTTGAGGAACGCTTTGACCTGCTCGATTGACTCGGCAAACTCTTGTGGCTTGAAACCATGACCGGCACCGGGGATGATGTGGAGGCGCGCTGTCTTGTAGCCTTTCACGGCACGGCGCGAGTCGTCCATCGAAACGACGCGGTCGGCATCTCCCTGTACAATCAGCACAGGCCGGCGAAACTTGCGGATCTGCTTGAACACATCCATTTCCCGCACTTCAAGGAAGAAACGGCGCCCCATGGATACGCCCCACATCTGCGTCGTATCGGGAATGTCGGTGATATTGGGGTAACGTTCGTTCCAGTTGTCGGGGATGCAGAGGGCGGGATAGATAAGCACGAGACGGCTGATCTCCTTGGGCATAGCCCCTGCGGTGAGCGCTGAGACGAGTCCGCCCTGACTCTCGCCGATGAGCACGATGCGCTGCGGGTCTATGTCGGGTTGGTTGCGGAAGTGCCGGACGATGGCTTCGAGGTCGCTCTGCTCATCGAGAATGGACATTTCCATCGTGTTGTTGTCACTGCGGCTGTTGACCGAACCGCAAGCGAAGTCAAAGGAATAGACCTGATAACCCATCGCGTTCAGCGCATCGAAATAGCCGCGGCCGAAATGGTGCGTACCATTGAAACCGTGCGACACAATTACTACCGGCTGAGGCCCTTCGGCATGTTCTGGACGACTGAGCAGACCATAGATCCTGCGTTTTCCGTTCATCACCCAATGACGTTCGGCGAGACGACCGCTGGGCGTGCGCTCGTAGAAACTGTTGTCTGCCTTCTTCAGGACGTCCTCCAGAGCAGGGGCCACAAATCGCCAATTGTGGTCGCCGGCACTCACGTTCATAGAATAAGGAATCGCGCGTGTGCGCAAGGCCGTTGCCAGTTCAGTGTTCATGCCCAAGGTGAAATCGTGGTCGCCGACTTGAATAGCCCAGTCCACCTGTCGCCACGCCTTCACGTCCGTTTCGCTACCTTCCGTGATGCAGCGGATGGGGTTGTTCTCTTCAATGACTTGCTGACGCCATTCGGCCGACGGATCGTCGCGCAGCCATTCCAGCGGGATGCGGCGTTGGTAGCCACTGATGTCATAGACCAGTGCAAAACATTCGGGATGATGAACGCCGTAAACCGTAGCAGCCCCGCCGCCCATGGAGAAACCCGCTACGGCGCGGCCGCCTTTGTCGGTGCGGGTGCGGTAAGTCTGCTCGATATAGGGGATGAGTTCCTTGAAGAAATAGTCTTCGTAGCGCCATTGAGGAGCGTTGAAGTACATCATATTCTGCTGGTTCGCTTCGGGACAGACGAGAATGACCTCTTGGATGACTCCGTTATTGATGAGGCGGTCGGCCACTTCGGACAGATGCCCCTGCGCCTGCCAGACCGTATGCGATTCGCCGCCGCCGTGGAGCAGATAGACCACGGGAAAGCGCCGCAAGGAATCGGTGGAGTAGGAGGGAGGCAGATAGATGGAGTAGTCGCGATGGTTGACACCGTCGAGCCGATGGCAAGGCATCTGCAGCTGCTGAATGGTGGAGCCCGATGCCGCTTGCGCCGGGCTGCCGAGGCTCAGCATGAGACTTGTAAGCATAAGTAAAAGTGCATTTTTCTTCATAGAAAAGAGTATGAGGAATAAGGGTTTGTAAATGATTATCTTGGGCAAAGATAGTGAAAAAGTACAAATCCGCGTCACGAAGTATAAGAAATCTGCGCTTGAAGACGAATATTATTTTTTTTCTTCGTATTTTTGTGGCGTGAAAGAGCACGGAGAGTGATTGAAGGCGATTGCTGCTCTTGATAAGCGAATGCGACGAACAAAAAGAGAAAACAAATGAACCGACTGAGTATCCGCCATTCCACGGCTGCAGACCTGCCAGCACTATTGGCTTTGGCAGAGGCGGCGCGAAAGATTATGCGCGAGAATGGCAATCACGGGCAGTGGGTTGGCGGTTATCCGTCGGCCGATGTCTTCCTCGAAGATATCGCGCGCGGCTGCAGTTACCTCATCGAGGCATCCGACGGGACAGCGGTGGGGACCTTTGCCTTCATTCCCGGTCCGGACCCCACGTATGCCCGGATATACGACGACTACCTCCCCTCGGGTGAGCATTTGCCGGGAGCCTGGATCAATGCCGGACCCTACTACGTTGTGCACCGCATCGCCAGTCGTCCTGACTGTCATGGTATCATGGCCGCCTTGCTGGATTATTGCTTTGAGCATACCTCAAGCCTGCGTATCGACACCCATCGTGACAACCTGATTATGCAGCATCTGATGGAGCGCAATGGTTTCACACGTTGTGGTATCATCTATCTGGCCAACGGTGACGAACGTCTGGCTTATCAGAAAGTACTGCAAGACGATCCGCGAATCAAACCAACCAACATAAAAACAAAAAACGACAATGAATAAATTTTCAACATTTCTTCTGGCCCTCTTGGGTTTGAATGTAAGCACTGCGTGCAGTCAGCAGCAATATGCCGACGCCGATGTCCAGGGGTTTGCCGTTCTGGTGAACGACGATGTACAGTTGGTCGATGTCCGTACCCCCTCGGAGTATGCCGACGGCCATCTCGAAGGGGCCGTTAATATTAACGTCACGGGTAGTTCCTTCGCGGAGAAGGCAAAGCAGCAATTGAGCACTTTACGTCCCGTGGCCGTGTATTGCCGGAGCGGTCACCGGTCGATGCTGGCTGCCCGGACCTTGTCTGGCGAAGGCTTCCGTGTGACGAATCTCAAAGGGGGCATACAAGCGTGGCAGAAAGCCGGCATGCCAGTCACCACTTCCACGACCGAAGTGGACGTCTTCCGAACGCCCAGCGGTAAGACGGTCCGTTTCTATGCCCTTGTCCATGCCAGCATTCGCATTGTCTATGATGGCAAGGAACTGCAGATTGATCCTGTTCGGCAGTTGGGCGACCGTACAATCGATTATGCCGCAATGCCCAAGGCTGATTATCTGATTGTCACCCACGAGCATCACGATCATTTCGATAAAGAGGCACTTGAGATTCTTACCGGCAACCATACACGACTGGTCACAAATGCCCGTTGTGGTGAGATGCTCGGACGTGGAGAAGTGATGGCCAATGGTGACAGCCTCCGACTGGCTGATGATATTTTGCTGGAGGCCGTGCCGGCTTATAATTATACCGACGGACACACCCAATTTCATCCGAAGGGCCGTGATAACGGCTTTGTACTGACGCTTGACGGCCTGCGCATTTACATCGCCGGCGATACTGAAGACATCCCGGAGATGGCTCAACTGAGTAATATTGATATTGCTTTTATGCCTTGCAACCAGCCTTATACAATGACCACCGAACAGTTGCAGCGCGCCGCCCGGACAGTGCGCCCCCGCGTGCTTTTCCCTTATCATTATGGTCAGACTGACGTCACTTCCCTGCCTGCGGTGCTTGCCGCGGATAGTATCGACGTCCGAATCCGTCATTACGAATGAACGCACTTCTTATCGTCTGTCTCATAGGCATCAATATAGTGACCTTTATCGCTTATGGTGTGGATAAGTGGAAAGCACAGCACGACCGCTGGCGCATCCCTGAAGCCACCCTCCTTCTTCTGGCGGCCATTGGTGGGAGCATCGGTGCCTGGGCCGGAATGAAGACTTTTCACCATAAGACGCTGCACGCCAAGTTCCGCTTTGGCGTGCCTGCGCTGATGGTGTTGCAGATGGGATTGTTAGGGTATTTAGGGGTGCTTCAATGATGGGAGGGGATTGAGGTCGGCAAATATGCCGACCACCCAACCAAAGTGGAAGGATGCGAGGTGGGAGGTTTCGAAGCGGAAGGTTCAGCAGAGGAGGCTCAGAGGCGGGAGGTTCCGCGGTGGATTATTCCCAACATTCTACGATATGCTCTAAGTCGGGCATCTGGTGGCGGTGGAACTCCGGCTCCTGGATGCCTTGACGCTTCTGTTGGCGGTAGTCGTTGAGAAGACGGAAAGCGTAGTGGCCGAGGGCGGTGATGGCAATGAGGTTGCAGGCGGTGAGCAGGGCCATAAAGAAGTCGCCTATGTTCCAGACCATTTCCAGTGTTGCCAGTGCGCCGAAGAGGACGAAGATACCGCCCGAGAGCAGACGGTAGAGGGTCATCACGTGTTTGCTTTTGGTGAGGAATCGCACGTTCGCCTCACCATAATAATAATTGCCGATGATGCTGGAGAATGCAAAGAGGAGGATGGCTATGGCTACAAACAAGGGGCCTGTCGTGCCGATCTCGCTTTGCATGGCTGCTTGGGTAAGCGCGATCCCGTTGAGTTCGGGAGTTTCGTAAAGCCCACTGATGAGGATGATGAAAGCGGTGCAAGAGCATACGAGGAGCGTGTCGGTGAAGACCCCGAGAGCCTGTATGAGACCTTGCTTGACAGGGTGCGAGACCGCTGCCGTTGCGGCAACGTTCGGCGCGCTTCCTTCACCTGCTTCGTTAGAGAACAGTCCGCGTTTGATCCCTATCATCATTGTTGCGCCAAGTCCGCCGCCAATGGCCTGGTCGGCACCGAAAGCATCGCAAACAATGAGTCTGAAAACAGTAGGTATGTGCTCCATGTTCAGTGCAACGATGACCAACGTCAGGATAAAATAACCAATAGCCATAATGGGTACCAACACCGAACTGACCTTCGCAATCCGGTGAATGCCCCCAAAGACGATCAGAAGTGCCAGTGCCGTCAAGGCCAGACCGACCCAGACGGGCGACCAGCCGAAAGCCTCATTCATGGCGCTGCAGATGGTGTTGGACTGGATTGAATTATAGGAGAGGCCGAATGTGAGGGTGATGAGTACGGCAAACAATGCAGACATCCATTTGCCCGACCGCTGCAACCATCGCCACCGGCACAGTGGCAGTCCTTGGCGGATATAATAGGCCGGTCCGCCGATGAACGACTCCTCGTGGCGGCGCTTGAACAGTTGGCTGAGGGTGGATTCGACAAAAGCCGTGGCAGAACCGATGAGTGCAATCAACCACATCCAGAAGACTGAACCCGGACCGCCGATGGCAATGGCCGTAGCCACACCGGCGAGGTTTCCCGTGCCGACGCGCGTGGCCACGGAGACAGCAAAGGCCTGGAACGAAGACACATGTTTGCGGTGACGTTCGACAGACGTGCTGGTGTCAGTGAGCAGTCGGATCATTTCGCCAATCATTCGGAATTGTACGAAACGGGTGCGCCAGGTGAACCACAGCCCACAGACGATGAGGGCGGCTATGAGCACGTAGCCCCAAAGGGCGTCGTTGATTTGCGTGATGAGTTCGTTCATGAATGCCGATTGTAGATTTTGGCGACCAAAGCACCACTGATATTATGCCAAACGCTGAAAATGGCTCCGGGAATGGCGGCCATCGGTAAGGACGCGAAGTGAATAGTGGCGAGGGAGGTGGCGAGACCGCTGTTTTGCATACCTACCTCGATGGAGATGGCCGTGCGTTTGGAATGGTTCAGTCCCAACAAGTGACCGATACCGTAGCCGAGGATTAATCCACAAAGGTTGTGGAGCACCACGACGATTATCACCAACACGCCGCCTACGAGCAGACGCGAGGCATTATGCCCGATGATAATTGCCACCAGCAAGGCGATGGTCAGGGATGAGAAAGCCGGGAGATAGGCGACAGCACGTCGCGTGAATTCAGGCAGATAGTGCTGTATGAGGAAACCCGCAATGATCGGGGCGATGACTACATAGAAGATGCTCAGCAGCATCCCTAAGGCATCCACGTCGACAAACGTGCCTGCCATCCACCACGTCAGCAAAGGCGTGAGCAAGGGGGCTAACAGGGTCGAAGTTGCCGTCATTCCCACTGACAGTGCCAAGTCGCCTTTCGCCAAATAGGTGATTACATTGGAGGCGGTACCACCCGGACAACAACCAACGAGAATGACACCCAGGGCCAAATCAGGAGGCAAGGCGAACAGACGCGTGAGCAGCCAAGCCAGGAGAGGCATTATGGTGAACTGAGCCAAACATCCGATGAGCACGTCTTTGGGGCGACTGAAGACGATGCGGAAATCGGTAGGGGAGAGGGTCAGTCCCATGCCGAACATAATCAGGCCTAACATTGGGTTGATCACCCACGTGCCGATAGCCATGAAGGGTGCCGGTAGCAGCAGGGCAATGCAGGCGAACAGCAGTACCAATGCACCCATCCATTGTGCTATAAAATTGCAGATTTCTTTCATATTGATTGTTTATGGAGAATGTGCGGGCAATAGGGGAGAGGATGTGCTGATGCAATCAAAAACCCTGTCCGCGATGACTTCTATTGCCTCCTTGAAAGGCGATGCCTGAGCCCATCGGCTATTGTTGTGTTTATTGCGGTGCCACTGCAATATACAGAATGGAGAGGGGTGCTTTTATTGCGGTGGCACCGCAATAAACAGGACGGGGACCTCTTTATTCGAGGGTTAATTCGAGGCGTTGGAGGTCGGTGTCCTGGGAACTGGTGCCGTATAGAATCTCGTAGCGTCCGGGGTGGGCTTTAACGAGGTTTGTTTGGGGGTCGAAGAGTTCAAAGGTCTTGGGCGTGAGGGTGAGTTCGGCACGGGCTGTTTGTCCGGCCTTGACGTTGATGCGTTGGAAAGCACGGAGCGAACGGCGGGGGCCGTCCGGGTCGTTGAGGTCGCGGACATAGAGTTGCACGACCTCGGTGCCGTCACGCTGTCCTGTGTTGGTGACAGGAATGGAAAGTGGCAGGTTTAATCCTTCGATGGGAACCGTAAACGAAGTGCTGTCGTCAGCCTTGGACGTCTGGAGTTGAGCCTTGCCGATGCTGAAACTCGTGTAACTGAGGCCATAACCGAAAGCGAAGAGCGGGTCGGAGAAGTAGCGGTATGTGCGACCGCGCATCGAGTAGTCCTCATAGTCGGGTAGTTGTTCGGTGGAACGGTAGAAGGTGACGGGAAGTTTGCCGGAAGGATTGACCTTTCCGAAGAGCACATCGGCTACGGCCGTACCACCTTCCTGTCCGGAATACCAGGCCTGAACGATGGCATCGCAAGACTCCGTTTCGGGTTGCAGGGCGATTGCCGAGCCTGAGCAGTTGATGAAAACGACGGTCTTGCCGGCAGCCTTCAGTGCTTTCAGGAAATCACGTTGTACCTTCGGCAATTCGATGTTCGTTCGGTCACCGCCACGGAAGCCCTCGATGTTCACCGGCATTTCTTCGCCTTCGAGCGCCGGCGAGATACCACCGACAAACACCACGGTTTGTATACCTTTCAGTTGACTGATGACCGTCTCGTAGTTAATGGGCATCTCTTTGGCAATATCAATCTTCAGGTCAGCACCCCACGTGGGTACGAAGGCAAAGCGTACCTCTATCTTATAGTCCTTTCCCGCTTCGGCCTGGATGGCTGTGCGTGTAGGCGTGGTGCGCCAAGTATGCTGGCGTTGTTTCTGTTCACCATTGACATAGACCTCGAAATGTCCGGTCCCTTCCACATTCACAACATATTCGCCCGTCTCCTTGGGAGTGAAGGTGGTCTCGTATTTCGCAGAGAAATCGGTTAACGCAACATTGGGGGCGAAATTATGCATACCGGCAGTTGTCACTGCTACGGGGTTGGTGTAGTATTGGGTCGTAACAACCTTTCCTTCGCTCTTCGTGTTGTTCCAGAAAGAGCCACGCAATCCGCGCCGGCCATCGATTGCACAGTTGGTGGCGAGTTGACTGTTCATCACGAGGTTGCTGGTGAGGTCACATCCTTTCAGGTAGGTCAGTTTCTTCTGTTGTGCCCGTATTCCGTCGAGGATGGTGATGGTGTGGTTGGGCGTTCCGTTGTAATTGCCCCACATCATCGGTCGGTTGTCGGCATTCGGTCCGATGACGGCAATACGTTCCTTGCCGGCCTTGAGCGGAAGGACATTGTTCTTGTTTTGCAAGAGCACAATGGTTTGTTGTGCCATCTTCAATGCTTTTTGTGCACTTTCCTTGGTGGACATCGCAGAGTAGGGAATCTTGGACCATTCTACCAGCGACGGGTCGTCCATTTCGCCCAGGTCAAACCGGCCTTCGAGCAGGCGTACCACGTGCTTGTCGACTTCGGCCTCGGTGATGAGTCCGCGCCGCACCGCCTCGGGGATGCTCTTGTAAACATAGCCCCAGCCGCATTCCACATCGGTGCCGGCAGTCGTGCCCACCTTGGCTGCGTGAACAGCGTCGCTCGAAGTCTTGTGATTCTGGTGGAAATCGCTGACCGCACCACAGTCGCTCACGACCAGGTACTTGAAGCCCCATTCGTCGCGAAGAATCTGCTGAAGCAGACGCGAACTGCCGCAACAAGGTTCGTCGTCTAAACGCTGGTAAGCACACATCACCTCGCGTACGCCGGCATCTTGAACCAATGTCTTGAAAGCCGGAAGGTAGGTCTCATAGAGGTCACGCAGACTCACATTGTTCAGGTTGGCCGTATGGCGGGTGTATTCGGGTCCGCTATGTACGGCATAATGCTTGGCACAAGCCCAGAGTTTCCGGTATTTCGAAGTCTCAGGCCCTTGCAGACCGCGTACCACCTGAGTGCCCATTACACCGGTAAGATACGGGTCTTCGCCATAAGTTTCCTGGCCGCGCCCCCATCGTGGGTCGCGGAAGATGTTCACGTTCGGAGTCCACACCGAGAGGCTGTGGAATTTCTCGTCCTCACCGCCGTTGAGCATACGTTTGTTGTATTGTGCACGGAATTCCGTACTGGCTACATCAAACACCTTATATAATAAGTCCGGGTTGAAGGACGCCGCCATTCCGATTGGTTCCGGGAAAACCGTTACGTTGCCTTGGTTGGCAGCGCCGTGCAAGGCCTCGCTCCACCAGTAGAACTTGCGAATGCCCATCCGTGGAATGGCAGGACTCTCGTCGAGCATCAACAGGGCCTTCTCCTCGAGGGTCAGGCGTGAGCAAAGGTCTATGGCGCGTTCTTTGGCACTCAGTTCAGGATTTTGGTAAGAGTAGTTCTGGGCAGCCATTGTGATGGCGCTACAAAACAAAACTGTAAACAACAAGATTTTTTTCATAATGCTTTACTGATTATTTGAGGATAAAAGATATAGATACGGTGCGACTACTGTTGATCCTGTTTTTGCTTCTTTTCCTTGTTTTTCTTATGTTCGTAGAAAACGGAGACAATGCTGACGACAACGCCGATGAAGGCAACCGCCAAGGTAATCAAATCGTAATTCTCTTTGGCAAAAGTGATGATGGTGTCCATAAGAAACAACGGGTGAAAAAGGTGGAAAAAAATGAATGATGATCGCTACAGGAATGATTTATGCCTGGGTTGAGGGGATGTTTAGCAGTGAGAGAACCACTTCCAAGGTTTCACGCAGATGGCCGGGTGCGACGATGTGGTGGTTGCCAATGGGATTGGTCAGGAAATAGCGGGACTGCTGCGGGTTGGCGAGGCGGATGACTTGCTGTGTGCGACAGAGGTCGGGCTTGGCCTGACAACTTTCGAGTTCACCTTCAGCCACGAAATAGCGGTTGAGGTCAGGGGATAGTTTGAAGAGCGTCACGGGACCCGCCTTGCTGAAACCGCGAATGCCAATGCCGATGCCCGATTCAAAATGGGTGTCGAGTTCGTAGCGCTCCACCATATTCAGGGGAATGGTGCAGTGGGCAAAGAGGAGTTCGCCACGCTCGGTGTGGATGCGGGCGGGATTGGCCTGGAAGCCGGAAACACCGGTGAGGGCATTTACTACGGCCATCGACAGAAGGGCCGGCACATCACCTTCGCATCCGGAAACAATACCTTCGGCATTGAGGTGCGCCAAAGCCAGGCAGCCGGTGTTGTGGGCCGTTGAGAGCAAGTCGAAGCACCGGAGCGTGAAGCCCTGGAGATGGTGGCGGTTGACAAGGCGCTTCAGTTGGTCGTAGATGACCTCGGCACCTTCCCTGGCCGGTAGATGGCTCAGGTCGCCCACGGCATCAATGAGTTCTTGTATCTCCACATTCACCAGTTCAATACCCATCCGTTCACGGATAAGGGCGGGGTCGGTGTCGCTGGAGATGAGCCAGTCGGAGGGCGCTCCGATGATGCCCAGGCGCAGCCCCTTCAGGCGCTGGCATGCCTGTTCGGCCTGAGTGAGCGTGCGAAGGCGCGTCGTGATGTATTCAGTGCTGCCGTGCAGGATTTCTCCTTGTAATTCGTGACGGCGCAGGTAGGAGAGAATCTCGAGTGAGGCCGCCAGTGAGTTGCTCTTGCCCGAAGTGAGCAGACGGAACGGGCGTGACGACTGCTGCCGGAGTGTGGGCAACAGTTGGCGGAAGATGCCTTCGGTGCCGCCGGTTCTCACGTAGATGAGATCGAGCGGATGCTGACCGAAATCGCTGTAATCGTTGCCACGGAAATCGTAGTCAATGCCAAGGCTCCCGAGAAAGTCCCGCGTGACGGCAGCCACGGCTTCTTCGTCGTGCAAGGCAGAGGTAAGGGTGTAAATAGCGATGTCTCTCATTATCTTTTTGCGCGTTTAACCGCTTGGTTTTTTATCTATAGTCGCACCGGCTCTCATCTATAGTCGCACAACCTCATTCGACTATACGTGAAGCATCATCCGAATAGACATCCGGTCGTATAGGTATTGACGTCCGGCAAAAGTCCTGTTGTCAGTTACTTGGAGTTTAAAGTACAACTTTATGACCGCAAAGGTACAAAAAAGGTGATAAAGGCCTTCAATTTGAGGATTTTTCTTTTGTTAAAAGATGGTATTTTATCTTTTCTTCGTATTTTTGCGGCCGATATGAAAAAGAAATCTTTCTCTTTGGCGATAGCACTGATGTGCTTCGCTGGAGAAGGTCTTTTAAGAACTGAAAAAACTTAAAAAAGCACAAATATTTCTTTGTTTAGCCGAAAAGTTGTACTTTTGTCCAAACAAAGAGAGAAATAGGTACGGAGGCGGACAAGCGGGTCTTACTTCTATTTCACAGAATCCACGCCCCCGTGGATTTTTAGATCAGCCATTTCCGCCTCCCTTTTTCTCCCTTGGGCAACAGGCTTTCTGCTGACCCGGATGCACCCCGGCAGGGAGCCTCCGTGCTTGCAAACGTCCTTCGTTTCATCAACCCTTTTCCCTAAGATGCAACCGTTCAACGATAATCTTGATTTACTCAATCGCGTGGCTTTGCGCTATCAGGCCTTGTGCCCAGGCGTGAGGCACGGCGAAGTTCCGGTTGATGCAGTTTCCACGCCGGCCGTGATGGCTGTTGTTCGCAGTCTGGTCGACAATGGCTTTTGTGTGAATGAGGAACTCTTGCGTGCCCTGACGTTGGTGCCTTCGGCTACGCTTCAGCGCTTAACGGCCATCGTTGGCGATGTGATGGGCGTGAACCTCAATTGGGCTCCTTTGGTGAAAGGGTGGGATGTGCCCACGGGCGAAAGTCTGGCCGATCATTTCATCACCTTCTTTGCCAATCTCATGGATGAAGGGGATGCACCGAACGGCACGCGTTTACCGTGTGGACACTTGATTCCGGATCATACGTTCCCTTTGGAGCGCTATAATGGCTGTCCGTTTTGCGGCAAACCTTTTCAATTAGCCCGTGAAGTCTTCACCGGCCAAGCCAGCCGTCTCAAGGAACTGAGGCTGATGGACGAGGACGATATGCGCAAACTCTTGCAATCGCTGCTCACTTCCGCCGTACCGCTTGATGCAACGCAGCGCGAGTCGTTGGCGGCGCTGCTTCATATCTATGGCTTGCCGGAGAAGGTGGCTATTGCGATGAAGGAAACAGCGATGCAGGTCGTGCAGATGCTTGTTGCGGACGGACGTGACGATGAGGCTGCCTCATTGCTCGCGACTCCCACCGACATTTTGCGGTATCTATGGTTCGAGAAGACAGGTAACTTCCGGATTTTGGAACCGCGCACGCTTGTTCGGCATGCTTCCCGTCTCAACCAACATATGTGGCAGCCTGCCGACCATAGTGAGGAAGCCGCAGATGTGATGCGGCACCACCTCCGCCTAAAATACGACCGTCCCACCTGTCGCCGTTTTGCCTTTTGGATGAACGCATTACCCATGAAGGCCGCAGAGGCTGCCGAGATGATGAATGCCAAACGTCGGATGTGGGTGCGTGTCATCAGGGCTTTGCGCTTGCCGGAATTCGCCAAACGGCGTGGCTTTGAACCTTTGGCGGCGCTGCTTGATGTCTTTTATCGTCGCGATTATACGACCTGGCAAGGGCGTGTTGATGCGTTTCGTGCACAGCACGACAGTTCAGGCGTCTTGAATCTGTTGAGTCAGCGCCCCGGTCTGTTTGCCCGTGCCCTTTTCGCCACGATGCTTCGCTTTGGTCCGTCGGATGTTATGGCGGCATTTGCGAAGGTCGCGGACCGTCTGCCAGCCCGCTTGCTCCTCTCGTTGGTGAATGCGGCCGAGATGTATTTCGACCCTCGTGAGCAGCGCTTGGCGCGTCCGCTCACGGGTGGCACGTTCTCGCTTCCTGCCCATCCCTTGCTTAAGGATTATAGCGAGGATGAGCGTCGGTCTATGGTTCGTGCAATTGCCGACCTCTATCGCACTTCAATGCGCCGTCGGTTCTCGGCAAGTGCGGTTCCTGCCGATGCAGCCCGGACGCGTTCCATTTTTATCGACCCACGCCTCTTCGAGATTCCCCTGGCTGTCGGCGACCGTAGCACCACGGTGCAGGATACGTCTTGTGCATTGATGGGACAGCGCTTTGCCGTGGAAGGAGATGCCGTGCGCCTATTCCTGCAGTGGGGCAAGGGCTTGCACGAACAACCGCTTGATATGGACCTCAGTTGCCGCATCGCTTATGAGGACGGTCACGTGGAAGAATGTGCGTACTACAACCTGAAATGTACGGGTGCAAAGCATTCCGGCGATATCCGTTGGGTCCCGGAAATGGTCGGAACGGCCGAATATGTTGAACTGTCTTTGCCCGAACTGGCAGCGGCAGGTGCCCGATACGTAACCTTTACGTGCAACGCTTATTCCAATGGCGCGCTCTCGCCGAATCTGGTCGTCGGTTGGATGAATTCTGCCTATCCGATGGCTGTTTCCGAGAAGAACGGAGTCGCTTACGACCCCTCGTGCGTCCAGCATGCGGTGCGGATTAGTGCCGGAAACCTCTCCAAGGGACTTGTCTTTGGTGTCCTCGAAGTGGCGCGACGTGAGATTGTTTGGCTCGAGATGCCTTTTACGGCCCAGACGCTGTTCCAACTGGACAGTTCGGTGGTCGAGAGTCTGCTTAAGCGGCTGAAGGAGAAGGTCACTATCGGAGAGTTGCTGCAAATCAAGGCCGAAGCACAGCAACTCCAGCGAATCGGGCAACCGCAAGACGATGCGGAGTGCTACACGCTGGAGTGGGCTCTTGATGCTGCCTCCGTCAGCCAACTTCTTAATCTGTGAATATAACAGACCGACGGTGCTCGTGTGTGCATCGTCGGCCTGTTTTCTGTTTCCTTATTCGATGGGCTAAGGCCTTTTGTCGTCTTGGTGCTGATACCTATTTCCGGCCTTTCGGAACGGCGGGAAGTCTATTCGAGGAAGGCTTCCATGATGGCCGTGGGTGCTGCGTTGTTGTCGAAGGCTCCGAGTTTGTAGCCGCCGGGCAAGCATTGCGGTTCCCAATAGAAGACGCCGCGGCAATGGCCGTCGGTCTGTGAGCGCGCTTCGCGAATGACGCGTGTGAGTTGACGGCGTCCTTCCTCCATCACTTCTGGGCGTTTCATATTGACTTCATATCCGGTTTCTACAATCATCACGTCGCAGCCATATTTCTCGCTGACGTGGCGGATATTGGCCATGCAATCCGTGATAATCTGGTCGGCGTTCATCTCAGGATGTCCTTCCATGGCCCAGTAGGGGTAGAGTGACATCCCGATCATGTCCCACTTGCCACCATATTTCTTTACGATATCGAGGTTCCAATCGTAGAGCGACTGCTTGTGGCCGCGGTCGAGGTGAACAATCACGATGGCCTTCGGAAGCACCTTTTTCACGGCGTCGTAGCCCGCACGGATAAAGCCGGCGTACTGTTTGGGATTCTTTTCGATATGTCCCATCGGCCATAGCATGCCATTGGCCGTCTCGTTGCCAACTTGTACCCAACGGGGTTCGATACCGTTTTCTTTCAAGAGCGAGAGCACTTCGATGGTGTGGTCCCTTACGTCCTTGCGCATCTGCTTGTAGGAGTGGTCCTTCCACGCGGCAGGAATCGGTTGCTTGGCGGGGTCGGCCCACGAATCGGA
The DNA here is from genome assembly GCA_024690405.1 of Bacteroidales bacterium. Classification (GTDB taxonomy): domain Bacteria; phylum Bacteroidota; class Bacteroidia; order Bacteroidales; family Bacteroidaceae; genus Physcousia. The sequence goes on along the minus strand of JAILCU010000022.1, from coordinate 4,344 downwards.
GTAGTGGAAGTCGATCATCAGGTCCATGCCCAAGGCTTTCACGCGCTTGGCCATTGCCAGCACTTCTTCCTTGCCACAACTACCGCCACGCGGATTCACCCATACGCGCAGGCGGATAGCGCTCATCTGGTAATCGTTCTTGAGCAGTTCGAGGCACTCGCGTTCCTGCCCGTTACGATCGTGGAATTTCACGCCGCGACGCTCCTGACCCGCGAGGAAACCGACATCAGCTCCTTTGACAAAGTCGTTCTCCTGGGCCGCCATCGTGAGGACAGCCGTGAGGAGTAGAGTGAATAGAAGTATTTTTTTCATAGATTTATTTAATTAAGGAGTTCTTCAAGAACTCAAGAACTTATGAACTCAAGAACTTAAAAACTCACAAACTCAAGAACTCACAAATTCAAGAACTCACAAACTCAAGAACTCACAAACTCAAGAACTCACAAACTCACTTAAAATTCTTGTGCTTGATTGTCCAGTCGGGATAGCCGTCGAGGTTGCCGTCGATGAACAGTGCTTTGTTGTCGGCCTTGCCTTTGAGTTGCCAGTCGAGCCATGCGCGCACCATCTTGGCGTTAGCGCCGCCATTGGGTTGGTTGTAGGTGCCCCCGTGGCCGCTCTTCGTGTTGTCAGCCAGTACGACGGGGATTTTCTTGATGGCTTCATAGTCCATCTGCGCATTCTGGAAGGCTACGTCAGTGGTGCCGCCCACGAGGTAGAGAATCGGTCCGTGCAAGTTCTTGAGGGACTTGGCGCTAGCGTCAGCCATTTCCATCTTGCCCATACCGGCATTCAGAATGAGATAAGTCTGTAAGCGCTTGTCGGCCGCGTTGGCCAGCACCTGAGCGCCGCCGCATGAGTGTCCGGCAGCAGCGATTTTTTCGATATTCACCTTGCCGTAGTAGGTGGAATTCTTGTCGGCAGCCTGCAGGCAAACCCAGTCGAGCGCCTTGGCCACCATCGATGAGGGCGTGTGCTTCTCAGCGGCGTGATTGGCAATCATTTGAAGTTCACCGATGGCCACTACAACATAACCGTAAGAGGCTACGTCCGTAAGCATATTCTCATAACCGATACTCGTATCCATGCAACCGCCATTGGCGAAAATGAGCACGGGCAGAGGACCACGCTCGCGGGCCACGGTCATCTGCATGTTCACGGGATGATAGACCACGAAGTCCGTCAGCGTTTTCTCGCGCACGGCAATGGCCTTATAGGGTCCGCTGCCGCCAAAATCCGGGACCTTCATCTGTTCGACAGTCACGTCCGGGTCGTTGTGCTTCAGGTGGCGGGCATAGAAAGCGTCCATTGCGGGGCGGGTGAATTCCAGTTGCTGGTCGAAAGCAACGCCGTGATTGCCGTGCACTTTCACGTAATCTACAGGCGAACCGGCCTTCTGCATCTTGACAACCCAGTCCTCGGTGAGATTCGGACGTACGACAGGATCCTCACCACCTTGCAGCACGAGGATAGGTGTCTCGTTCTTGCCGATATATCCGATGGGCCACCATTCGGTATGGTCTGCCCAAGCGCCTGCGCGACCAATCTCTGTTGGAGGCGCACCGCCAGCAGCACAAGCCACAGAGGGCGACTGGTCCATCCACGGAGCATTGGCTTCATTGAAGGCCTTGCTTCCGGCAGCACAACCGAGCATGAGTGAAAGATGACCGCCGGCAGAGTGACCATAGGTACCGATACGATTGGGATCGATGCCGAGTTCGCTGGCGTGGGCCTTCATCCAACGCACGGCGCAGCGGACGTCCTCTATACACGCGGGCAGCGGAGCCTCTTGCGTAAGGCGATAGTTCATATTCGCCACGACGTAACCTTTCATAGCGTAATCAATCATCAAGGTTCGGTAAACCATATCATTCTTTGAGCCGGCACTCCATCCACCTCCGTGGATGATGAGAATGGCAGGGCGCCCCGTCTGCGGACCGAAGGCGGGTTGTGCCAGGTCCAAGACTGTGTTTGGACCCACGTCCGTGCGGTAGGCGATGTTTTCAGTGACGGTGATTTTCTTCGAGTCGGTCTGTGCGGACAGCCCGATGGCCATCAACGCGAGTGCTAAGCAAGTTGCAAGTTTTTTCATATATCTGTGATTTAGAAGTTGTAGCCTTTTGAGGTTCAGCGGTTTAGATAGTCCCCTTTTTTTCTTATATTCTTTTATTTTTCCTTGACCGTGCATTTCGGTGCATCGAAGTACATCGTGGCTTCGGTGGCTGCTGAGAAAGCGGGCCATTTGGGGACGCCTTTGCCGTTGGGATTACCGGTGCGCGCGAAATTGATGAGAGCGCTGCTCATGATCTCACCCAGTTTGATGCCTTCCTTGGTGGCTCCGGTCATGGAAGCACTCTTGAGGACATTATTGAAGAAGAAGGGGATGTCGGTGTTGTGGGCGGCGTGGAAGTTGCCGTCCATCGTAGCCGTCTGATAGCCCGAGAGATAGACGTAGACAGGGGCATCGCCCTCCTGACTGCGAATGGTGGCTTGCTGAATCACGGCAGGACGCACCATCTGATCGACTTTCGGTGAGGAAAACTCGTTGAGGGTGGAACCGATGATGAGTGGAATCTTATTCGAGATACGTTCGCTGCCTTTCTCGAAGATGCCGGGCATGACGTCTCCATCATTCACAGGCCCCCAACCGATGCGACCTGTGCGCCCACCGCCTTCTCCGCGATGACGCTGGCCAACCTCGCGTACGGCTTGGTTGGCAGCTGCAAGCAGTTGCTCATAGGGAACACGCTGTATGCTGTCGATGTTCTCGGCGGTGAGTCCCAGCACTTTGGCTGTTTGTTCACCTACCTCGCGAGCTGCGCTCTGGGGTGTGCTTCCGAGGAACGAACCGCTCATAATCATAGCGCGTTGGAACAGACCTTGAGCAGAGGGCATGCAGAGTAGGGTAGAGACTTTTCCACCACCGCCCGACTGTCCGAAGATCGTCACGCAGTTGGGATTGCCTCCAAAGTAGGCGATATTCTCTTTCACCCATCGCAGGGCGGCTACGATATCAGTCATGCCTACATTGGCCGAGGTCTTGTATTTCTCGCCAAAAGCAGAGAGGTCGAGGAATCCGAGCACATTCAGACGGTGGTTGATGGTGACTACGACCACATCGCCTTTGTCGGCCAGATTACGGCCGTCGTAGCCTGGATGCTCTTGTCCGTTGCCCGAGGTATAGCCTCCGCCATGGAGCCAGAACAGCACGGGACGGCGCTTGCCGTCGTTAAGGCCTTTGGTCCAGATGTTCAGGCGCAGGCAGTCCTCGTCTTGGAAACCATCGTTCCATTGATAGAAGAACCCTGTCTTATCGCTACGCCAACCTGTGTTGCGATTCTGGGGGCATACAGGGCCCCAGTGGCGTGAGGAACGAATTCCCTGCCATGCCTTAGGCTCTTGGGCAGGCATGAAACGCTCTGCCTGAGCGTAGGGGATACCTTTGTAGGTATAGACGCCTCGTTCAATATAACCTGCCACCTGCCCGTATTTCGTCTGGGCCTTTGTGGCTTCGGTAGAACTGTCGAACACCTGGGCGCTCGCCATCAATGGCAGCACAATGGCTGCAAACACTGATAAAACAACTTTCTTCATATCCAATTGTCTTTATGCCGTTTATCTATCAGTCATTCAATCTCAATAGAGGAGATGCACCGCGCGAGCATGCGCGGCACAAGACCTCAGTTGTTCTATGGTTCTTATTGCACCTTCACCCTCATAATAGTGAATGAAGAAGGCGCGAAGTCGTAGGTGAACTGCTTGCCGAAGTTATTAAAACTGGTGGCCACGGGAGCAATCTTGCGAGGCTCCTCGAAACTGTTCTCCTCGAGGGCATTGCCAGCCAGCGTGAAGACCTTGCCCTGGGCTGCCACCGTCGAGGCTCCAGCAATCTCAAACGAGCGGCGGTAAGGCTGATCCGTGCCATTGACTACCTTGATAATCAGTTCGCCGGTTTGCGTGTCATAGCCAGTCTGGCAGAAATGACGGGTCTGAGTGGTAGGCTTGGCCACCGTCATCTCCTCACCGTCGACATATAGCGTAGCTGCTTCGGGGGCGACCACGATTTTCACGTCGTACCAACGGCCTTCCTCAATCGTCTGGCGGGCACGGCGGCCGAGCACGTCGTTCACGCGGCCACGGCGCATGGGTTGCACGGCCGTGGTGCGGTTGTTCCAACCACCGATGTTGACGGCATAGCCGTTTCGGCCGCTCTCATCGAGACCGTAGTAGATGAAGAAACCTTCCATGCCTCCTGTCTTGCGGGCTTTCACCTCGAGCGTGTAGGTGTCGGCCGAGAAGCCATCGAGCTGGGCCACAGTGACCTGCTCGTTGGAGGTCTGCCGA
>JAILCU010000002.1 GCA_024690405.1 Bacteroidales bacterium | reverse complement strand
TGACAAAAGTATGTCCTGCTCCAGATTCGATTAATGAAGCAGGACATGAGAAACGCGTCTTTAATGTCAAAAAAAACTTAATTGTTAAAATGTTCTATTTTTCTACCCTATAATTTGGAAATTAAAACAGAATCTTCCCGCCCTATTGCTTTTCTATTTTCCCTTCGCGGCGCGATACTCCTCAATCTTCTTCATTTCCTCGACAATCAGCGGGTCGTCGGATTCAACAAACTCGACGGGCTTGAACCGCTCCTGCAACGTCTGGAAGATGACGAAGAGGGCGGGGACGACGAAGAGAAGGCCGAGGGTGCCGAGGAGCATGCCGCCGACGGTGCTCACGCCGACGGTGCGGTTGCCGTTGGCTCCTGCACCCGACGCGAACATCAGGGGCAGCATGCCGAAGATCATCGTGAGCGAGGTCATGAGGATGGGGCGCAGACGCATCTTGGCGGCAAAAAAGGCCGACTGCTTTAGCGACATACCGGCGTGGCGGCACTGGGTGGCGTACTCGGTGAGGAGGATGGCGGTCTTGCAGAGCAGACCGATGAGCATGATGAGTCCCACCTGCAGGTAGATGTTGTTCTGCACGCCGAAGAGCTGGGCGAAGATCAGGGCTCCCATGAGGCCGAAGGGTACGCCGAGGATGACGGCGAGGGGGATGAAGAGGCTCTCGTAGAGCGCCACCATGATGAGATAGACGAAGAAGATGCAGACGAGGAAGATGCCGACGACGTTGGAACCCGTCTGACTCTCCTCGCGGGTGATGCCGCCGAACTCAATGCCGTAGCCCACGGGCAGTTCCTTCCGGGCGACCTCGCGGATGGCACGGATGGCATCGCCTGTGCTGTTACCCTGTGCCACAGAGCCAGTGACGTCGATGCTGCCCACCATGTTGAAGCGGCCGAGCGACTGCGGCATGTACTCCTTGCGGAGGGTGACGAACTGGCTGACAGGCAGCATCCGTCCCTCAGCAGAGCGCACAAAGAGGCGGTCGAGCGAATGGAGGTCAGCACGGTCGGTGGGACGCAGTTGCATGGTGACCTGATAGACCTGATTGTACTTATTGAAGTTAGACACATAGCTGCTGCCGAGGAAGGCACCCAACTCGTTCAGCACCGTTGAAGGCGACACGCGCTGGCTCCACGGCTTGAGCTGCACCTGCACCATGCCCTTGTTGGCACCGCCGAAGCCCACGACGCTGCCCACCGACTCTACCTCGGGCAACTGCTGTATGCGGTCAGTCATCCGCACCATCACCTCCTCGGTCTTAGCCATCGTATAGCCCGACGGCGTACTCACGTCAACCATTAGCGACCCCATGTCCTCGTCGGGCACGAAGCCCGTAGGCACCATCCTGAGCAGCACCACCGTCATCGCCATCGCCGCCACCACAGCCACAGCCGCCAGCCACTTTTTGCGAATGGGCAGCATGGCCACGCGGGTATAGCGACCCAGCAGGGCTCCGAATGCCGTCTCGTAGGCCGAGCGCACCCTTGAAGAAAAATCCTTCTTCATCGTCTGTTCGTATTTTTTAACGCAAAGGTAGTGCTTTCCCGCGCGATATAGAATAACAATGTACGTGAAACGGGAGAAATCGCACCCGAACCGCCCACGTCTTGTGGCAAAATGATGGCGCTTTCGTCGGCATTTGACCTTTGGTCTTACTCCTCCTTACAAGGCAAAGCCGATGCGAGCATCGGTTTTGCGCTTGTTTCGTTCGTCGTTTTGCACTTTTAACGACCGAAACGCATCAAGTTTGCAGAATTATTTATATCTTTGCACCCAAAGAACAATAAATGCAATAAATATGGAACAAGTAACAGGACTGAATGCAGCACAGATGGAATTCCTACAGCTTCTGGGACGCATCAAAACCGAGGAGGAACTAAACGAACTCCGAAAGGTGGTTTGCGACTATTACGCCCGCAAGATTGACGAGGAGATGGACCAACTCTGGGCTGAAGGAAAGTGGGACAACGAGAAGAACGAGGCCATACTGAAAGAACATCTTCGCACACCTTACAAGTATGCCAAATAGAAGAATCGTGCTCGACACCAATTGCCTGCTTGCCTCTTTGTCGAGGCTGGGCAGTGCCTACCCAGTGTGGAAAGGCTTTCAGGATGGGCGTTATGCTCTTTGCGTGAGCACGGAGATTCTGGAGGAATACGAGGAAATCATTGCAGAGAAGACCACTCCCAGCCTTGCCAAAAACGTTGTAGACTTGATTGTGAAGAGCGAAAACGTGGTGCAAGTGAACACCTACTACCATTGGAACCTTATCACCGCCGACCCCGACGATAATAAGTTCGTGGACTGCGCCTTTGCCGCCGGAGCCACCTACATCGTGTCGGACGATTCTCACTTCAGTGTCCTGCGCGACATCACGTTCCCCCAACTGCTGGTGCTCAGATTGAAAGAGTTTCTGGAGACGTTGCAGAAGGAGGACAAATGAGATTATAAAGAGGAGGAAGCAGCGTATGGAGAGACTTTACATCATCAAGGCCGAAAACGCGGGCAATCTGACTGTCAGCCTGACGTTCAGCGACAACACCGTGCAGACGGTGGACATCGGCGAGTTCTTCGACAAGCGAAGCGGCAAAGCCGAGCGCAGCCGCTTCACCATCGAGAACGGCAACATCGTCTGGGGCAAGAACTGGGACTTGATTTTCCCCGTAGAGCAGTTGCACGCGGGAGCGGTTGTCTAACTGGTTAGGAAACGCAAGGGCGGGAAGCCGAGGCCGAGGATGTTGGCGCGGCATCCCGCATTGTTATAAGCAAAAGTTCTTTCTATTCTTTCAGTTCTATATCTTTGACGTATAACCCGCCAAGTCCTACCATGTATGTTGTGTCAAGCGGGCTTCCTATCAATGCAACGTGTGGCTTGTGGTCAAAGGTGTCACCATTTGGTAATTCTATTTTGTCATTAACACGCCCCATGAATTTTGCCTTGGATAAATAATTTATTCAAGTTTCGCAAGTTATATGAAAACCCTGCGTAGAAACGGCCTGAAAGGCCAACAAACACTTAGCCCAGGGCATCGCCCTGGGTACAAGGGAACAGGTAATTGCGCCCTGAAAGGGCAAAAGCTCTACCTCTTCCATGATGCTTTTGCCCTTTCAGG
>JAILCU010000149.1 GCA_024690405.1 Bacteroidales bacterium | reverse complement strand
AAGTAACTTTAATACCTGATTATAAACCGGCTGTCCGGTAAAATTGCTATCTTTGCCCATGATTATGCTTTGGTTTTGTGGTGAAAGCAAAGATAATCAAAAGGGCTGATACTTCATGTGAGTAACAGCCCTAATTTTTTTCATTCGAAAAAGTTTTACCGGACAGCAATATTCAGGATTAATCCATGGGCTATGGTCGCCAAGATGGATGAACTCGGCTTCGGCAACTGCACCAACACCCGCGCCTGCGAGGCCGTCTGCCCGAAGAACGAGACCATCGCCAACATCGCCCGCCTCAACCGCGAGTTCATCTGGGCGAAGTTGAAAGACTAATCACTGAAGGTCTTATACCTTTACTACTATTTGACATCAAGTCATCCGCCGCGGCGGATGACTTGTTGCCTTTTTGTGGAATAGCAATTGCTCAACAATTACTATTCTTCTTATTCTGCCTTTCAAAATGTATCGTGTTCCCCTCGGGGAACGAAGAGGGGGCCACAAGGGGCCACAAGGGGGCCCCAGGGGGCCACAAGGGGGCGTGTTCCCGTGCTTTTGTCCGATAGTTGTCCTGCCCCTTTGCCTTTATTTCCCAATCCAATGTTCCGGATTCAACTTCGCTGTTTCCTTGCGTAATTGGAAATGGAGGACGAAGTTACCGTTGCTGTCGGGGGCTACGGTTCCTAAGATGTCACGTGCTTTGACTTTCTGTCCACGTTGGACGATGATGGAGGAGAGGTTGCAATAGACAGAGATGTAGGAGCCGTGGCGGATGAGGATGTTTTTCATTGAACCCAGTTGGAAGACGGCTGAAACCTCGCCGTCGAAGATGGCACGGGCACGGGCACCTGATTGTCCCATATAGTTGACGCCCTTGTTGTCGAGGACAACCGTGGAGGTGACATGTGTCAGTCCGAAGCGGCGCTCGATGCGATAAGGTCCAGTGATAGGCACGGGCAGGCGTCCTTTGTTCTGCTCAAGGCTGCCGTTGAGTTGCTTGTCTTCAGCGGTAAGCCATTTCGTGGGCGCTTTGGACGACGTTTTCGTGCTTTTTTTGCCCTTTCCGCTGGATTTCCCGCTCTTAGAGCCCTTCGTATTGGCCGAATTGGCGGCTTTTGCCCGTTCTTCGGCTTCGCGCTTGCGTCGTGCCTCTTCTTCGGCTCTTTTGCGTGCCTTTTCAATCTCTATGGCGATGAGTTCGTCAATTTTCTTATTGAGGGCTGTGAGTTGCTTTTGCTGTTCGCTCACCTGCTTCTCTATTTCCTTCTGTTTTTTCTTTAACTGCACCACATTTGCTTGCACCACAGAATGTTCCGCCGCGAGTTGTTTGCGCTGGCGTATGACCTCTTGCACGGTGCCGCTCATCTGTTGTTTCACTTCGAGCAGTTCGTTGCGCTTGTCGCGTGCTTCGTTCTGTTTAGCCATCAATTGCAGTCCCAGGTTTTTCTGCAAGGCGGCGAATTCGCGGGCATAGCGCATGCGGCGGTAAACCTGTGGGAACGATTCGGAGGAGAAGATGAAGAGCAATGGGTTGCGCAGGTCGCTGCTGTTGCGTGCGTAGCGGAGGCTTTGAATGTACTTGCCTTTCTTTTCCGTCACCTGACTGTCAAGGTCTGCCAGTTCACCCTCAAGACGCTCTACGCGGTGTTCCAGCGTATCTATTTCGGTTTCCAGTTGGTGGATATAGTTCAAGCGGCTCTGCAACTGGTCTTCGAGGAAGTCGGCCGTTTGTTCCTTCTTCACCGTCTCGTGTTTCGTCTGGTTAAGTTTCGTCTTGGATTGCTTGATGCCGCGTTCAATCTGTGTTCGCTGTGATTTCAGGGCATTGATTTTCTTGGTCTGGGCTGAAGCATTAAGAGTGAAAAGAGAGAAGAAGAGTGTGAAGAGAGCCAGCCGAAAAGCCGCAGAACAGCGTGCCGTCTTTGTCACAGCACCTCCTGTCGCAGGTCGCATAAATAACGCCCCCCGACCATACCATCTGTTTCTTCCTTTTATCCCCATATCATTATTCTCCTCTCTTCAATTCTATATTTTTTTATTCTTACATTCTTTAATTCTTATATTTCTTATTGCGCCAGCATCCTTATGATTTGGTCCAGCGTGACACGCTTGTAGCCTGTTGAAACACGTGTATAGAGGTTTCCCAGCGACTCGTCGGTCTGCAGGCTGGACGAACTGAGTTTGAGTGAATAGTTCTTATTGCTGGCTACTACGCTTAGCAGTATCTCTTGCGGAAATTTCTTCTGTGCCAAGGTGCTCCAATCGCTGTAGTTGCATTTGAAACTCATCCGTGTCTTGTTGTCGGTGGGCAGGACGTTTGTCTGCTGGATCAGCGAGTTGGCAGACCCGACAAGGAAATCAACGGCCACTTTCTTGGTGTTGGCGCGTGACGTCTTCGGAGTCAGTTTGAGGGTGCTGTTCTCGCGTTCGACCTTGAAATCAGAGGTGGCGGGTGTTCCAGAGATGCCGGGCACGAAGAGTTCGTTCCAGAACAGTGCCTGGAAGGTGGAGAAATCGACGCCGGCTTGCGCCAGTTCCGGCACTTCATCCCATGCCACTTGCAGGTATTGTTTATTCACACGGTCGAGCACTAGCAAATATTGCGGGGTGAGTTCCAGTCGTCCCACTTCCATGATGCCGAGGGCGTAGACGGCAACCTGGATGATCTCGTCGCGCTTCATCTTCAGTTGTCCGCTGGCTGAAGCCGAACGGCCGTCGTAGTTCAGTCTGATGCTCACTTTGCTGCGCAAGCCTTTCGTGGTCTGGCGGTTGGCAGCCACGGCAGCCACGATGCTTTCGTCGGAGTTCTTCACCGTCTGTACGGTTGTAGCAGTGGTGTTGACATCCGGCGTATCTGTTGTTGCTTTCTTCGATGAGCGGCAACCTGTAATCAATGCCATGGCAGCGATGGCAAGCACAGAGTGAAATACAATCCTTGATTTCATATATCTTTCAATCCTTAAATTCTCAAAGTGTTAAAACGTTCAATCCTTAGACCTTCAAACATTCAGTCCCTTCAGTTCTCAACGAATTTCTTCATTTTGATTTTCTTGGGTAACAGGGCGGTCAGCCCGTCGCCACCGGCCTTTTGTGCCAAAGTCCAGAAGCGCAGGGCCTGTTCTGTCTTGCCGTTGCATGCGGCGATATCACCGGCATGCTCGAGCACGACGCCCGAGATGGCGTTATCTGCTATCAACACGCTGTCGGTGGAGTCCGGAGGACAGACGCGGTCGATGTAATGCTGGGCTTCGCTATAGCGTTTCTTCATAAACAGGATCCACGCATAGGTGTCGAGGAACGTTTTGTTCTTGGGTTCCAGGCGTATGCTGCGGTAACTCATCTCCTCGGCACGGTCCAGATTGCGGTTTTCGAGCGAGAGATAGTAGGCATAGTTGTTGAGGCAACTGGCGTTATCGCTTTGGTAGGTGAGGCACGAGTCGTAAGCCGCATACGCGTCGCTGTCGCGTCCCATCTCGTGGTAGAGGTCGCCTAATATACTATAGAGGTCTGCCACCATTGAGGGCCTGCTCTCGTCGGTTTTCTGTACGATACCATCCTGGAAGGCCTTCATCGCTTCGGGTTTCTTGTCCTGCTGATAGAGCGCTACGCCGAGGTAGAAATGGCAGATGAGTTCTTCGGGATGCGTCAGCACGCCGCGTCGGCACAGGTCTTCCAGGCGCTTGAAGTCCTGGTGCTCACCATAATATTGTATAAGGTAGAACAACGCTTGTGTGTTGGCAGGTTCGAGTTCGTGCACACGGTCCATCACCGCTACGAATCCACTGTCGTTCTTCTGGTCGTAGGTGGTCAGGTAAGCCGCTTTCAGTTGCAGCAGATCCAGGTCCTTGGGCCATTGGCGGTCGAGACTGTCGAAGGCATTGTTAATGCGTTGGGGTCCGAGGCTGTCGCCGTGCATCTCGTCGGAGATAAGGTCGCGCAGCAGGGCCACGCGTACATTCGACTCGGTGCGCGGAGCATAGAGCAGCGAGTCGCGCAGGTGGTAGAAGTGGAGGCTGTCCTCGGTGTGTCGGTAATATTGGAGCATCGACAACTGTAGGGAGGGATTTTCCGGCTCGGCTTTGCGCACCTGTTCGTATACTTTCAGGGCCTCGTCGACACGGTCTGCTTCGAGCAATTGGTTGCCGATGGCTAGCCGGTAACTCATCTCGTGGGGGTATTCCTTGCAGAGACTTTCGAGTTCGGCAAAGGCCTTTTTCTCTTGTCCCATCTGCTGATAGAGGGCAAACTTCTGGTAACTGACGCTGGCCATTTTGCCTTCAAGCACTTCGATGCGGTCGAGGGCGTGGATCGCATCCTCGGGGCGGTCGGCGGCACGGTAGATGGTCACCAACTGTGCCAGTATATCGCTGCGGCGCGGTAAAAGTTGTGCCAGGGATTCGAGGTAGGGCAGTGCCTTCTCGGCGTCCTGACGATTCATATAATACGTGGCCAGCGCCTCTTTATAATAAGTATTGCGGGGGTCGTTGTCAGCAGCGCGTTGCAGGTATGCCAATCCCAGCGAGTCTTGCCTGAGGAAGAGGTGATAAAGCGCCTTCTCGTAGAGCACCTCGGGCGCTTCGGGACAGATTTGCAGACAGTGCTGCAGCAAGTCAAAGGCTGCCACGTGGTTGTCCAGCATCTTCTGCTTCGTCGCTTCCTGATAGAAGTAGTCCAAGCGTGAACGGTCGTTAGGCGATAAGGTCTGAAGGGCCGTTGGCACGGCTTCAATGACTACAGGCGCCGCAGGTTTGCTGCTGCCGCAAGCGGTAAACAGTGTCGCGCAGAAGGCAAGCAATGCACCATGAAAAGTGCCGCACAAAAGCATACGGCGCGCGCCCTTCAGCACGTGCGGTTCCTTTTGATGAAGCCAATCAATTCTTTTCATTTTCACTTCTTGCGCTTACTTGTATTTTTCACTTTTAACTTTGTTGACTTTTGTCGCGACTCGGCCATTTAAGAACGAGTTCTTATGGCTCTCGCTGCTCCAAAAGTTCACTCTTTCACTTTTCACTCGCGCTTTGCGCGCTGCTTTTCACTCTTTCAGGTAACTTGTATTTTTCACTTTTCACTCTTTCACTTTTCACTTCCTTCACTTCCTTCACTTCCTTCCCGAATGTCCGAAGCCTCCTGCGCCGCGCTCCGTCTCGTCGAGCGAGTCGGTGGGCAGCCATTCAGCCTGCTCGTGGCGGGCAATGACCATCTGAGCGATGCGCTCGCCGTCGTTGATGGTGAATGGTTCGGTGGACAGATTGATGAGTATGACACAAATCTCACCGCGATAGTCGGCGTCAATGGTACCGGGGGAATTGAGCACCGTGAGTCCGTGCTTCAGTGCCAAACCGCTGCGCGGCCGCACTTGTGCCTCGTAACCCGGCGGTAAGGCAATGAACAATCCCGTGGGCACCAGCACGCGCTGCATAGGTTCCACCACGACCGGGGTATCTATATTGGCACGCAGGTCCAAGCCTGCCGAGAGCGGCGTCGCATACTGCGGTAAGTCGTGATGCGAACGGTTGATGACGGGTATTTGCATAAACGTAGAAGGGTGATGTTCGTGTTATTGGGCACAAAAGTACAAAAATATAATGGATTCAATGCCCGTAATAAATATTTTTAACTACTTTTGCACACAGAAACCCGCTTTCGTGCTTCTTCACCCGTTTAAAGACGTTGTCTTTCGAACTTTAAAGCACCATTATTAACGATGAATTGGAAACGACTTCTCAGTAGCCAGCGTCTCGGCCTCGAGACTCAACAGCAGCACCGTGACGACCGCACCGAATTTCAGCGCGATTACGACCGACTGATTTTCTCGGCGCCTTTCCGCCGCTTGCAGAACAAGACACAGGTGTTCCCGCTGCCCGGCAGCATCTTTGTGCACAACCGCCTCACGCATAGCCTTGAGGTGTCCAGCGTAGGTCGGTCTCTTGGCAACGACAGTGCGCGTTTGCTGCTCGACCGCCATCCCGAACTCGCTTCTACGCATCTCACCGAACTGGGGGCTATTGTCAGTGCCGCCTGTCTGGCCCACGACCTGGGCAATCCGCCTTTCGGTCATTCCGGGGAACGTGCCATTGCCACTTATTTTAGTGAGGGCGATGGCCGTTGGTTGCAGACCTATGAGGACCCCGAAACGGGTGACCGTCTTACCCCTACGCAATGGAACGACTTCATTCACTTCGACGGCAACGCCAACGCTTTCCGTCTGCTTACCCATCATTTCGAAGGGCGCCGTCCAGGCGGTTTCGTGATGACCTATAGCACACTGGCGAGCATCGTTAAATATCCCTTTTCCAGCGATTTGGCCGGCAATCATCAGAAGTTCGGTTTCTTCGATGCAGAACGTGCGGATTATCAACGTATCGCCGATGAATTGGGCATTTTTCGTGTAGACACCCCTCTTGGCACTTTGCGCTATGTCCGCTTCCCGCTGGTCTATCTTGTGGAGGCGGCCGACGATATCTGCTACGAGATCATGGATATCGAAGACGCCCATAAACTCAAGATTCTCACCACTGCTGATACGCGTGAATTGCTGATGGCTTATTTCTCGCCGGAGCGGCGCGACGAGATTCAACGCAACCTCTCCAGATTGGATGTACACGATGTCAACGAACAGATTGTCTACCTTCGTTCCTGCGCCATCAATGCCCTCGAGGGCGAATGTGTGCGCGTGTTCGTCGACCATGAGCAGGAAATCCTGGACGGTCGTTTCGAGGGCACCCTCATCCAGCGGATGTCCGATACGCCGCGTAAGGCCTATGAGCAATGCGTCAGCACGAGTTACGGACATATCTATCACAGCAAGGATGTGGTTGACATCGAGTTGGCCGGTTTCCGCGTCATGACGTTCCTTGTCCATCAGATGGTGGAGGCCGCGATGCATCCCGACCGTGCTTATTCCCAACTCTTGCTCAACCGTGTTTCCCGCCAATATCAGATTCGCGCCCCGCGCCTCTACAATCGTTTGATGGCAGTGCTCGATTACATCTCAGGTATGACCGACGTCTATGCCCTCGACCTCTATCGCAAGATTAACGGAATGAGTTTCCCGATCATTTGATTAGTTGACGAGTCTACTCGCTTGAAGGCGTTTTATTCCCAAATATTGCATCTTGAAATAACTTTCTTGCTGTTTTATTTGGCTGTTTCGAAACAGACAACAATGAACATCGCAAGCCCATTCAAATATTCAATCATCAACACTCCTAAACTACTCACCTTACTTGCACGCAGCCACCTGCTGCAGAATTAATAATCATGGTTTTTATTTTGAACCGAAAGCCCGCTCTGTTGTGAAACGTGGCGGGCTTGCTTTTTTAAGAAAGTGAAAATGACCTGTTTCCTGTCACCTCAAGATTTATGGTTCATGGTTCATGGTTTTGCTCCCTCTAATTTGGTTTCATTGATGCATCCTTTTGGTCCATCGACCAAAAGGGCGTATCATTTATTTGTCATGATCGCCCATTTCTCCGTACCTTTGCCATCGAAATGCGGAACGAGGAGTCATCAACGGATCTGTCCTTAGATACTTTACTCAACTTTCGCAAGGTCATAAAGGTGCGAGAACCGCGGAGCTCGTTCGCAGGGCCTGTATATGCGAAACTTCAATCAAGCATTCATTATCATGCAAATCAAATCAATTGCCAAGAATCTCTTGAATAAGGTCCAGAAGCGGATGACGGAGGATCATCAGTCCCGCCTCGGCGACTACTCCTTGTCTGACCACGCCAAGGATTATGAGCGAATAGCACGGGAACTCAACACCTCTCCCCAATATGTCTATGACATCGCACATGGAATGGGATTAAAAACTTATGACGACAAAGTGATCTGGGGCAAGTTGTTGCAGGCAGGTATCGTCAGCGCGCGCGGAGCGCGCGAGGGAACCTCGCGGAGCAGGTGAACCTCGCGGAGCAGGGGTGCATGAATTTGGCGACGCTGCGCCATCCCAAATGGTAAATGGTCAATTGGAAAATGCAGTTGCGTTAGCCGGCGACCCGCGTAGCGTCGCCAAATTCAATTCCGCTCCCCGCTCCTTTTCCCTCGCTCTCCACGCTCCGCGCAGCCAAATATTAAATTTTAAATTATTACTGTCCGGTAAAAATCTAAATGTCCCCAATAACGTATCCGAAGTGCCGATAAACCGTCATTTCGGATTCCTTTATCAAAGAGTAAGTCCCCAATTGTCAAAGAGTGTTGGTTCTTTGGGTGGTGATTCAGCTTTTTCAAGCAGAATCAACCAATGCATGCACGTCCATACGCATGAGGCTGAGCGACCTGTCGCATGGCGCTGAGCGACCCGTCGCATGAGGCTGAGCGACCCGTCGTTTGAGGCTGTGCGACCTGACGTGTGAGGCTGAGCGACCTGACGTGTGACCGATGGCCTTGGCCAGCGGGTTGAGTTTCTCCTTGTCCTCGGAGTCGAAGATCCGGAGCTCCAGGAGGCCGCCCGACGGCGGCGTGGTCAGGGTGAGCTCGACGCGGTTGAATC
>JAILCU010000088.1 GCA_024690405.1 Bacteroidales bacterium | reverse complement strand
TCTCTCCGCCTCCATCAGTCCCGACGGCAAATCCACCTCTTGGGCTGATGCCGAGGACGATACCGAAGGTCTCGACATACAAGTGAAAGGCTCAATTGATACCTCATGGGAAGACGTGTGGTGACGGTTTTGCCATTTTTTTTCCTCCATATGCCAAAGGAAAACCCCCGAAAAGTGCGATGAACACTATCGGGGGCTTTTCTGTAGTTATGCGTTTGGGATTATTCCACCGTGACGCTTTTCGCTAAGTTTCGAGGTCTGTCGACGTCCTTCCCTTTGCAAACGGCGATATGGTAGGCTAAAAGCTGGAGGGGGATGGAGGCGACGAGCGGCTGGAAGCACTCGAGGGTGTCGGGCAGTTCAATAACGTGGTCCGCCAGTTTGCGAATCTGTTCGTCACCCTCGGTGACCAACGCCGTGACGCAACCTCCGCGCGCGCGTACCTCTTGTATATTGCTGATGACTTTCTCGTAGAGTTTGTCGCGTGTGGCAATCACGAAGACTGGCATTTCAGAGTCGATCAGAGCGATAGGTCCGTGCTTCATTTCGGCTGCGGGATAGCCTTCGGCATGAATATAAGAGATCTCCTTCAACTTCAGGGCACCTTCGAGGGCAACAGGGTAATTATAGCCGCGACCCAGATACAGGCAGTTCTTGGCGTAGGTGAAGATGGGCGCCAGGCGTTCTATCTGTTCGTTGGTCTTGAGCGCCTGCTCCATTTTCCCAGGGATGCGCGTGAGTTCCGCCACCATCTCCTTGTAGAGTTCTCCCGAGATGGTGCGCCGTTCGTTGGCGATGCACAGCGCCAGCATCGACAGCACCGTCACTTGTCCGGTGAAAGCCTTCGTCGAAGCCACTCCGATCTCAGGACCTACGTGGATATAAACGCCGGTCTGGGTCTGACGCGGAATGCTGGCGCCGATGGCGTTGCACACGCCGAAGACGAAAGCCCCAGCGCGCCGTGCCAGTTCAATGGCTGCCAGAGTGTCGGCCGTTTCACCGCTCTGCGAGATGGCGATGACCACATCATCAGGGAAGATGACAGGCTGGCGATAACGGAATTCTGAGGCATACTCCACCTCGACAGGTATGCGGCACAGGCTCTCGATGAGTTGTTTGCCGATGAGACCGGCGTGCCAACTCGTGCCGCAGGCTACTATGATGATGCGCCGTGCCCCTGCCAGTTTCTCGCGATAGTCGATCACGGCTGAGAGCGTGATGCGGTCTGCATCTACATTTATACGTCCGCGCATGCAGTCGCGCAGGCAATTGGGTTGCTCAAAGATTTCTTTGAGCATGAAATACGGATAGCCACCTTTTTCCAGTTGACCCAGCGTGACGTCGATTTGCTTCACCTTGGGGTGCTGCGTCTCGTTATCCACATTCACGACGTGCAACTCCTTGCCGGGTTGCAGCACGGCGATATCGCCATCGTTGAGATAGACCACTTTGTCCGTGTATTCCGCAATCGGACTGGCATCCGAAGCGAGGTAGTAGTCACCGTCCGACCCGAGTCCCACCACCAAAGGCGAACTCTGCCGGGCGCAGACGAGCGTATCAGGGTGTTCACGGTCCAAAATGGCGATGGCATAGGCACCGATGACCTGATGCAGCGCCACCTGAACGGCCTCGAGCAGTTGCAGTTCATTGCTGAGCATAATGTGCTCAATGAGTTGAACCAATACCTCCGTGTCGGTGACACTCTTGAACGCGATACCGCGTGCCACCAGATTCTCCTTGATGGTCGCATAATTCTCGATAATGCCGTTGTGAATCAGAGCCAGACGCCCCGATGCCGAATAATGGGGGTGCGCATTGGCCGTATTTGGTTCGCCGTGAGTGGCCCACCTCGTGTGAGCAATACCGATGCTGCCCGTGGTGTCCTTGTCCTCGCAGAAAGCCTCGAGGTCAGCCACCTTTCCTTTGGCCTTGTACACATTCAGTCCGCCTTGTTCGTCGATCATCGCTACGCCAGCACTGTCGTAGCCGCGATATTCCAGTCTCTTCAGACCTTTAATCAAGATTGGATACGCACGTTTGGTTCCTATATAACCTACAATTCCGCACATAAGATATTCTTACCGTTTAAACGATTATACAATCAGTTTCTTTACACAATCAATTTCCAATGTCTTTCTGACATCATCCCGATGCCTTTCTGACATTATTCTTTCTTTTTTTGTCTAAAATCGCGTGCAAAGGTAGCAAAAAGATAGCATTATGTCACTATTTTCATCAAGAAACTTTCATTTTGGCGAACATTTTTTCATAAATAGCACTCCTATCCCTTGTGAGATTATACATATGTCAGATAGAGGTAATTCGTTTGTGCAGGGTATTCTGCTGCAAGGGTATCTATTTGGTTTACCGTAGGCGTCACGCCGAGTTCTTTTCTCCACGTTCTTACGATATTACTGGCTTCCTCCATCGTGCGGCCCGTCTCGAGGCCGAGCGCACGGGCAATCTGGAAGTCGGAGAAGCCATAGACTTTGGCACGGCGTAGCAGGCCGACAAATTCGGGCGCCTCGAGATATTCGAGCAACTCGGAATAGTCCATCCAATCGGCCATCTCGGAGAAGGTGGCGAACTGACGCAACTGCTGTTCGAGCGTGATGATGTGCTGCAGTTTGTGCAAGAACCACGGGTCGATATTGGTGAGGGCATGAATCTGCGGTACGGTGAATCCCATCCTCAACGCCTTGGAAAGGATGAAAATGCGGCTGTCGGTGGCGTGACTTAACGCGGCTGAGACATCATCCACGGTGATGTCTCTGTTAGCCACAAAGCCGTGCATCCCTTGTCCGATCATGCGCAGTCCCTTCTGCAGTGATTCCTCGAATGTACGGCCAATGGCCATTACCTCTCCTACTGATTTCATACTCGACCCCAATTGGTGGCTTACACCGTGGAATTTAGAGAGATCCCAGCGCGGCAACTTACATACGACATAGTCCAAAGCGGGTTCGAAGAAGGCCGAGGTACTCTTGGTGACGGCATTCTTCAAGTCGAAAAGACCGTAGCCGAGTCCTAACTTGGCAGCCACGAAAGCCAGGGGATAGCCTGTTGCCTTGGATGCAAGGGCTGAGGAACGGGAGAGACGGGCATTGACCTCTATGATGCGATAGTCTTCGGACTGCGGGTCGAGAGCGTATTGCACATTGCATTCGCCGACGATGCCCAGATGACGGACGATGCGTATAGCTAAGGCTCGCAGTTTGTGATACTCGGCATTGGTGAGCGTCTGCGACGGTGCCACCACAATGCTCTCGCCCGTATGAATACCCAGGGGGTCGAAATTCTCCATATTGCACACGGTAATGCAGTTGTCGTACTGGTCGCGCACCACCTCATACTCAACTTCCTTCCATCCTCTCAAACTCTTCTCCACCAGTACCTGAGGCGAGAACGAGAAAGCCTCTTCGGCTTGTGCAATCAGTTGGTCATTGTCGTCGCAGAAGCCAGAACCGAGTCCGCCTAAGGCATATGCGGCCCTGAGAATTACGGGGAATCCGAGCGCTGCCGCCGCCTCACGCACCTCAGCCACGCTACTGCACGCCTGGCTCCGAATCGTTTTAACGTCAATCTCATCGAGCCGTTGCACGAAGCGCTCGCGGTCCTCGGTATCGATAATTGTCTCCACAGGCGTGCCTAACACACGCACCCCGAAGCGTTGGAGCACGCCCTGCCGGTGCAGTTCGACACCACAGTTTAATGCCGTTTGTCCGCCAAAGGAGAGGAGGATGCCATCGGGCCGTTCCTTTTCAATGATGCGGGCTACGATCTCAGGGGTTACAGGTTGGAAATACACCGTATCTGCCACGTCCTTCGAGGTTTGGACCGTAGCGATGTTGGGGTTGATGAGAATCGTGCGCACCCCTTCCTCCTTCAAGGCTTTCAATGCTTGCGAACCGCTGTAGTCGAATTCTCCAGCCTGACCAATCTTTAGCGCACCGCTCCCCAGGAGAAGCACGGAAGGATTGGCCTTGCAACCATCCAACCACCGGGGAGTCACCACCGTCTCGTCAGCCATGGCTGCGGGATAGGATATCGTGCCGCTCAGCAAGGCAGCAAACTTGTCGAACATCCATTCGGTGTCGGTAGGGCCCGAACAGGCCTCAGGGTGGAACTGAGCCGAGAACCAAGGGTAATGCTTGTGGCAGATACCCTCGTTGGAACCGTCGTTCATGTTCACGAACAACGGTGACCAGTCTTCGGGCAGCGTAGAGTCGTCAACGGCATAGCCATGGTTTTGCGAGGTGATGAAACATTGATAGGTTCCGACACGGCGCACGGGCTGGTTGTGGCTGCGATGGCCAAATTTCAGTTTGTAGGTGCACGCACCGGCCGCTTTCGCCAGTAACTGGTTGCCCAAACAGATGCCCATGAGCGGACGTACCTTCCCGCCGTGTAGGGCCTTGGTTTCTTCGCCACGCAGGAAGGTTCGGATATGGTTCACCGTACATTCACAACGCTCGGGATCGCCAGGTCCGTTGGCGAGGAACAGTCCGTCGAAGGCCAGTTGGTTGAAATCGTAGTCCCAAGGAACTCGCACCACTTCGAGCCCCCTTCGGAGGAGGCAGCGGATGATATTTGACTTCACACCGCAATCGACCAGAATGACGCGATGTGCGGTTTTGTGCAGAGCCGTGTTACGTCCCCGTTTATTCGGGATTGATTGCGGGTACGCTTCAGGCAGATAAGTCATCACTTTTTTGCAACTGACCTTTTCTACCCAGTTCACGCTGCCGTAGGCATCCTCTTTTTCTTTACCATTTTCTATAGGTGCCGGCGTAGCACCTTCGATCACTATTCTGCCCATCATCACACCCTGGTAGCGTAGCACTTTCGTGAGCCGGCGTGTGTCGATGCCCGTGATGGCCGGGATCTTCTCGCGCCGGAGCCATTGGGACAGGCTTTCCTGTCCGTTCCAATGGCTATAGTGGTCGCTATAGTCGGCCACTATGAGCGCACGTACATGAATGCGCTCACTCTCAAGATAGGTGGGTAAGCCATTGTCCGCCGTTGTCGGAGGCACGCCGTAGTTGCCGATCAATGGATAGGTGGAGACCAGAATCTGACCGGCATAACTGGGGTCGGTCAGACTCTCGGGATAGCCCGTCATGGCCGTGTTAAAGACTACTTCGCCTACAACATCTTGTTCGTAGCCGAAACTCTTACCGTGGAACTGAGTTCCATCGCTCAATATTAAAGTTGCGTCCTTCATTATTGGGGAGAGGAAGTGCGCGCTAAGCGCGAGTGAAAAGTGAAAGAGTGAAATGAGAATCGAGGGGGAGCGTAGTGGGAGGGATGAAGGGGGAACTGTTGTATCGGCAAATATGCCGATCACCCAACCGAAGTTACAGTGCGCTATTGGTCAATTGTTAATGGTGGATTATGAATAGTTAATGGCGAATTGTGGATTATGAATAGTTAATTGTGAATTGTGGATTATGAATAGTTAATTGTGGATTATGAATAGTTAATTGTGAATTAAGAATAGGCTTTTTGGTGCACGCCTGCCACGGCACGTCCGCTGGGGTCGTTGAGGTTTTTGAAGGCCTCGTCCCATTCAAGGGCGATGGCGGTGCTGCAGGCGACACTGGCTTCGCTGGGCACTGTTCGTGCAGCAGAATCGCTGGGAAAATGTTCGGCGAAGATACTGCGATAGTAGTATTCTTCCTTGTTCTTCGGCGGGTTGATGGGGAAGCGCTCGGCGGCATGCGCCATCTGCTCGTCGGTGACCTCTGCTGCTGTCATGGCTTTAAGCGTATCGATCCACGAATAGCCTACACCATCGCTGAACTGTTCTTTCTGTCGCCACGCCACCTCGTCGGGGAGCATGTCAGCAAAGGCCTCGCGCACAATCTTCTTCTCGATGACAAAACGTTCCTCACCTTTTGGGGAATCGGGCAGAGGACCGCACATCTTTGCCTCGGGATTCAAGCGCATGGCTACGTCCAGGAACTCTTTGTCGAGGAATGGCACGCGTCCTTCAACGCCCCAAGCGCACAGACTCTTGTTGGCACGCAGACAATCGTAGAGATAGAGTTTCGACAGTTTACGCACGGTCTCCTCGTGAAACGCCTTTGCGGAAGGTGCCTTGTGGAAATAGAGATAACCACCGAAGATCTCGTCGGCCCCTTCGCCCGAGAGTACCATCTTGATTCCCATGGACTTGATCACACGTGCCAGTAAATACATGGGGGTGGAAGCTCGAACGGTAGTGACGTCGTAGGTCTCGATATAATAGATGACATCACGAATGGCATCCAGACCTTCTTGAATGGTGTAGTTAATCTCGTGATGCACGGTACCGATGTGTTTGGCTACCAGCCGTGCCTTCTCCAGATCCGGAGCACCTTTTAGTCCCACGGCAAAACTGTGCAAACGCGGCCAGTAGGCTTTTGTACGGCTGTCATCCTCGATGCGCATTTCGCTATACCGTTCAGCGATGGCTGAGACCACTGAGGAGTCTAAACCACCGGAGAGGAGCACACCGTAGGGGACGTCGGACATCAACTGGCGACGCACGGCAGACTCCAAGGCATCATGCACATCCCGAGCACTGGCTTCATTTTTGCATACCGCATCGTATGACATCCAGTCGCGTCGGTAATAGCGTTGCATTCCGCGCCCGTCACGACTGCTGAAGTAATGTCCCGGTAGGAAAGGTTCGTAACGGTCGCACTGCCCTTCGAGGGCCTTCAGTTCGGATGCAACGTAAACGGTGCCGTCTTCATCGTAGCCGATATATAGTGGTATGACGCCTATGGGATCTCGTGCTATCAGAAACTCATCGCGCTCCTCATCGTAGAGCACAAAGGCAAAGATACCGCTGAGGTCCTCGAGGAAACCGATTCCTTTGTCACGGTAAAGCGCCAATATTACCTCACAATCGCTGCCAGTTTGGAACTCATACGTGCCCGCATAACGCTTACGCAGTTCCAGATGGTTGTAGATCTCGCCATTGACTGCCAGCACTTGTTTCCTGTCGGGAGAGAAGAGGGGTTGTCCGCCCGACTCTGGGTCAACAATCGAAAGGCGTTCGTGGGCAAGAATAGCCGAACCGCCACAGTATATTCCGCTCCAGTCGGGACCGCGATGCCGTAGTTTCTGACTCATTCGCAACGCTTTTTGCCTGAGTTGGGGCGTCTGTTGCTTCACTTTAAGAATTGATACGATTCCACACATGATGTTATTTAAAGATTGAAATGTTTATAAAGATTTAGCAATTTACTTTAGTGTCCGTTGACATAATCTACGAAGGCCTGATTAACTAACCGCACCCCACCGGGAGTGGGATAACGTCCTGTGAAATACCAGTCTCCGGGATGGTCCGGGCAGGCTTGATGCAGACCTTCAATCGTTTGAAACACGAATTCAACGGGTGTCTGCATACCGGCAGGACGCAGCATCAGGGCCATCTTCTTATTGATGTCTTCTACTGAGAACGGTTCGTAGATGGCACATACGCGGTTGATCTGTTCGCCGCTTGGCTTTTTCAACTCAGCCATGCAGGCTTCGTAAGTTTGGTTGACAATGTGTTGTAATCCCCTTTCGTTCAACAGCGCCATGGCAGCGCGGAAAGCGCAGAACTCCTCGAGGCTTGGCATGTCGATACCGTAGTAGTCGGGATAGCGGATCTGCGGCGAACTGCTTACCATCACGATTTTCCTGGGATGCAGACGGTCGAGAATCTTGAAGATGCTCTCGCGCAAGGTCGTGCCCCGTACGATACTATCATCGATGATCACTAAGTTGTCGATATAAGGGCGCAGACTACCGTAAGTGATATCGTATACATGAGCGGCCAAATCGGCACGAGAACCCGCTTCGGTGATAAACGTGCGTAACTTGATGTCTTTCCATGCCACCTTCTCAGAGCGGACGTCGAATCCCTGGTGCCTGAAGCCCTCTACCATTCCGATAAAAGCCACTTCTGCGGTGTTCGGCACAAAGGAGAACACAGTGTTAGCGACATCACCATCGAGAGCACGATGAATGGGTGCCGTAAGTTGCTGGCCCAAGCGTTTACGTTCTAAATAAATATCGCGGTCGCTGCCACGACTGAAATAGATGCGCTCAAAGCAGCACCTCGCATCAGCCTGTCTGGGCAGTATGGGTTGAAGGGTACAAGTGCCTTCCTTAGTGATGATGAGTGCCTGTCCTGCTGGAAGTTCGTGCACGTCTTCCGTCGTCAAGTCGAAAGTTGTCTGTAGCACAGGACGTTCGCTGGCGAGGGCAATGACTTCCCCGTCCTGATAGTAGAATGCCGGACGTATGCCCCACGGGTCACGCATGGCAAACATCTCTCCCGATCCGGTGATTCCGCACATGACATAACCACCATCGTAATCAGCCATCGTGGTGCGCAGCACATTGGCCATCTGCACGTGATCTTCAATATAGTCTGTAATGGCAGTATCCTGCAATCCCTGTTCCTTAGCCTCAACGAAACAGCGCTCCACCTCGCGGTCCAGGCGGTGCCCCATGAACTCGAGGGTAATGTATGAATCGCTGTACATACGTGGCGACTGTCCCTGGCGGACCATCTTGGAGAAGATCTCGTCGATGTTTGTCATGTTGAAGTTACCGCACAAGCAGAGATTCTTGGCTCTCCAGTTGTTGCGGCGCAGGAAAGGATGCACATAGGCTAATCCGCTCTTGCCTGTAGTAGAATAGCGCAAGTGCCCCATGTAGAGTTGCGCCTGCTCCCAGCCTTCCGTGTGATCGAAGATCTCGGTGATGGCGTCCTTTCCCATGGCGCGTTCGCGGAACATATACTCCTGCCCCACGGGAGCATGCATGTCTACACAAGCAATGCCGGCACCCTCCTGCCCGCGGTTGTGCTGCTTCTCCATCATCAGATAGAGTTTGCTCAAACCGTAGGTTTTGGTGCCGTATTTCTCCTGATAGTATTCCTGTGGTTTCAGCAGACGTATCATCGCCACGCCACATTCATGTTTCAACTGCTCCATGATTTATCTTCTTTCAGTCACACATTCTTATCTTCCTGTATTCTTTTATTTTTATATTCTTTAATTCCTACATTTTTTAATTTTTACCCGTCTTCTCTATACAAGCCTTCACGAAACTCATGAAAAGCGGATGCGGATGAAGCACAGTGGAAGAGTACTCGGGGTGAAACTGCGTGCCCACGTACCATCGGAGTTCCGGTATTTCCACAATCTCCACCAAGTCGGCCGTAGGGTTGATGCCTACACAGCGCATTCCCATGCCCTCCATCTCGGCCTGATACCTGTTGTTGAACTCATAGCGGTGGCGATGTCGTTCCCTGATGAGTGTCTCCTCACCGTAGGCCTGCCAGGTGCGGCTGCCTTCCACCAATTCACAGTCATAGGCCCCCAGACGCATCGTGCCTCCTTTTTCGGTCACCGTCTTCTGCTCTTCCATCAGGTCAATGACAGGATGCTTGGTTTTTGGATCCATCTCCGTGCTGTTAGCGTCGGCATAGCCAAGGACATTGCGTGCGAACTCGATGACCATCATCTGCATGCCCAGGCAGATGCCGAAGGCTGGGATATCGAACTTACGAGCATATTCGGCCGCAAGGATTTTGCCCTCAGTACCGCGACCGCCAAACCCCGGACAGATGACGATACCAGCCATAGCGCCAAGGCGCTCGCCGAGATTCTCGCGGGTGAGGTTCTCGCTATTGATGAACGTGGTCTTGACCTTGTAATCATTATAGATGCCGGCATGTGCCAGGCTCTCCAAGATGCTTTTGTAAGCGTCTTGCAGGTCGTATTTTCCCACGAGCCCGATGTGCACGGTTCTGGTAGCGCGTTTACGTCGTTCGAGGAAAGTGCGCCAAGGGCCCAATTCAGGCGTTGCTCCAACGGGCGTTCCCATCTTTTTCAGGCAGATAGCATCGAGCCCTTGGCGCTGCATGTTTACAGGAACCTCGTAAATGCTCTCGAGGTCCTGGCTTTGTATCACGGCTTCAACATCCACATTACAGAAATGCGCCACTTTGGCGCGCAATTCCTTGTTCAGTTCATGCTCACTTCTGAGTACAAGCACCTCGGGCTGAATGCCTAAGCCTTGCAGTTGCTTCACACTGGTCTGCGTGGGTTTGGTCTTCAATTCACCCGCTGCGGCAAGATAGGGCACGTAGGTCAGATGCACGTTGAGTGCCCGCTCCGAACCCAGTTGCCAGCGCAACTGACGTATCGCTTCCAGAAAGGGCTGGCTCTCGATGTCGCCGATGGTGCCGCCTATTTCGGTGATGACAAAGTCAAATTCACCTTCCTCACGGATCATTCTGCGCTTGATCTCGTCGGTGATATGCGGAACCACCTGAATCGTCTTGCCCAGATAATCACCGCGCCGTTCGCGCTCTATCACGCTCAGGTAGATTTGTCCTGTTGTGACGCTATTTTGGCGAGTCGTTTCGATGCCCGTGAAGCGTTCGTAGTGGCCAAGGTCGAGGTCGGTCTCCATGCCGTCGGCGGTGACGTAACATTCACCGTGTTCATAGGGGTTCAGCGTCCCGGGATCGATATTGATGTAGGGATCGAACTTCTGAATGGTGATACGGTAGCCGCGTGCCTGCAGCAGTTTGCCGAGCGAGGCACTGATGATACCTTTCCCAAGCGAGGAAGCTACGCCTCCGGTGATGAAAATGTATTTGGTTTGCATGAACAAGTGGATATTGGGATTCTATGGTTCAGAGCGCGAATGACGTGCCGAGGATGAGATATAACTTCTCGGACCGCGGATTGGCTGTCAAACCGGCATAGACAGGCAGATGAAACTTTTCCTTGATCACGAAGTCCTTCGTGGCACGCAAACTGACGTTGGTAACAGCAAAGCCATGAGTGTTGTAGAACGAGGTGGCATAAGGCACTGCTCCTAAAGTTGCCGTCCAGTCAAGTCCGCCCAGACGGAAAGGTGCGGCGAGTTCAAAGTAACTGGAATAGGCCCTTTTGCCATCGTCGTTAAGACCATCGTCGCCTGCAAAATTGGTGTACCATTGCATGCTGGCGAAACCAAAGTCGTAACCGATGTTAGCCTCCCATACATGGGTCGTCTCGTGGGCTTTGTACTTGAAATAACTGCCGTCGGAGAACCAGTAGTCAGTGATGCCGATATGGAAACCGCCTAAGGCATAAGCCAACGTCAGGTCGAGTTCCTTTGTATCGGTGGCATCGGTGAGCCCTACGCTACCCCAGGCTGACAGACTGAGTCCCTGATAGGCAATGCCGAGGGTGGGTTGCACACTCACGTCACCGAGATCCTGACCACGCCAGATATACTGGTTCACGAGATCTGTGCCGAGCGTGGCCTCTACTTTCTCCTGAGCCTCTGCCGTAGCCAACGCGGCTACGGACAGAAGCACCATAAACAATCTTTGTAAATTGAGAACAGAATAATACTTATTGATTTTCATTGTTGTACTAATTTATTGATTATTGAGTTGATGGGTAAACAAATGCCTAAAACTTCAAGCCTCCAAAGCCTGGAGAACAAGTTTTTCATAAAACATAACAACTCACCAACTCATAAACTTATAAACTTATAAACTTAAAAACTTAAAAACTTAAAAACTCACCTATTAATTATAGCAACTCTCACCATGTTCGTACACATCCAGGCCTTCGTCTTCGATACGGGCATCCACACGCAGTCCTTTCAGGTACTTGATGCCATAGAACAGGATAAAGCCACAGGCGGCTGCCCAAAGGTCGATCGCCAGGATACCAAGACACTGGGCGCCGAAGAACCCCCAACCATGGCCGTAGAAAGCACCGTTGGAAACAGAGAGCAAACCGGTCAGCAGTGTGCCGAGGATACCGCAAACGCCATGAACACTCGAGGCACCAACGGGATCGTCGATGTGAAGGACATGGTCTATGAACTCGATGGCAAAAACCAGCACTACGCCGCACACGAGGCCGATGACAACGGCCCCAACCGGCGACACCAGGTCGCAACCGGCGGTGATACCGACCAGACCGGCCAACACGCCGTTGAGCATCAGCGAGAACGAGGGTTTGCCATACTTCAGCCAGGTCACGAACATCGTTGCGATGCCTCCGGCAGAGGCTGCCAGATTGGTGGTAAGCAGTACATGGCTGATAGCCGTACGGTTGACTTCACCCGAGGCGGCCAGTTGTGAACCGGGGTTGAAACCAAACCAGCCTAACCACAAAATGAATACGCCCAAAGCGGCTAACATCAGCGAGTGTCCGGGGATTGCCCTGCTGCTGCCGTCCTTGGCATATTTGCCACGGCGGGCACCTAAGGCCATCGCACCGATCAGCGCCAGCACACCGCCCACAGAGTGAACGATTGCCGATCCGGCAAAATCGTGGAACACATCCCCGAAGGTCTGCATCATGAAACTGTCCGAGGCGCTATTGCTGAGCCAACCGCCGCCCCATGTCCAGTGACCTTCAACGGGGTAGATAATCAGCGAGATAAACAGACTGTAGATGATATACATCGAGAACTTCGTTCGTTCGGCCATGGCCCCGCTGACGATGGTGGCAGCGGTGGCGCAGAACACCGTCTCGAACATCAGGAATCCTTCCACAGGCAGGTCTCCGTTGTAGAAACTGAGGTCACCCCAGTTGGGGGCACCGATAAAGCCGGCGCCTTCACTTCCGAACATGAAGCCGAAGCCCACAAACCAGAACAGCAGCGAACCGAACATGAAATCAACAAAGTTTTTAAAGAGGATGTTGGCCGCATTCTTGCCACGGGTAAAACCTGCCTCGCAGAGCGCAAAACCAGGTTGCATCCAGAAAACGAGCATGGCTGCTATCAGCATCCATACAGTATCTAAAGAAAGTGAAATGTCATTCATAATCGTACATATAAATAGATGTGTGTTGTGTTGTAGTTGTTATCCTTTCAGTTATTTCTTGTCTCTGAGCACGCAGTCGCCGAACTCACCCGTGCGGATGGAATATGTGTCGATAATGTCGCTCACGAATATACGTCCGTCGCCAATTTCGCCGGTTTGGGCTGTAGTGATAATCACCTGGATGGTAGGGTCCACAAACTGGTCGCGGCAGACAATGCTGATAGCCACGCGCTCAATCACATCCGTGGAGTACTGGACGCCACGGTAGATGCGTGCCTGACGGCTTTGTCCGATTCCGTGCACGTCGTGGTATTCAAACCAGTTGATATCAGAGTTCAGCAGGGCTTCCTTGACCTCTTCGAACTTTGTTTTACGGATGATCGCTTCAATCTTCTTCATACCTTAAACATTAAATAAAACAAATAGTTGAGCGTCCTGAGATTGTTACACATTGCAATGTTTCGGGGGCAAAGGTACGACAATTTGTCAATACGGCAATCGGCTTTCTTCTATTTTGCATGTACGAATTAGAGCAAACTTTTAATTTAAAAGTATATTATCTCAAAATCATATAAATATCTTATAAATTTGCACAAAATAGTTTCTATTTGAAAATTTTGTGTTTTTTATTACACGATTCTTTATTACTTTTTGTGCGCATTCAAGGAATTATATGTATCTTTGCAGCGGATTTCAAAAAGAAAGTATTAGGACGTTTTTAATTTCATTATGACACAACACAAAGGACTATACAGAAGTGATCTGGAGCATGATGCTTGCGGTATAGGTATGGTCGTGAATATCCACGGCGGCAAGAGTCACGAGTTGGTTGATCAGGCGCTGCGTGTTTTAGAGAATATGCAGCATCGCGGTGCCGAAGGCGCTGATAATAAGACGGGCGACGGCGCCGGCATCATGATTCAGATTCCTCATGAGTTCATCCTCTTGCAGGGTATTCCCGTGCCCGAGAAGGGGAAATATGGAACGGGCATCATGTTTCTTCCCCGCGAAGAGCGGGAGCAGGCCGGGATCTTGCAGATCCTCCAAGAGGAAGTCGAACGCGAAGGTCTCCAGGTGATGCACCTCCGCGTGGTGCCCACGAATTCCGATTGCCTCGGTCAGTCTGCCCTCTCCACCGAGCCCGTGATAAAGCAGGTGTTTATCACCGGTGTTACCGAGAAAGGTGTTGAGAGCCTCGCGCGTACCTTATATATTATACGTAAGCGCGTGGAACGGCGTGTTAAGAACAAGGATTTCTACATCTGTTCGCTTAACAATACGAACATGATCTATAAGGGAATGCTCACCAGTTCGCAACTGCGCCAGTATTTCCCCGACCTCTCTAATCCCTATCTCACCTCTGGCCTCGCTCTGGTGCATTCGCGTTTCAGCACGAACACCTTCCCGACCTGGTCGTTGGCTCAACCGTTCCGTCTCTTGGCACACAACGGTGAGATCAACACCATTCGCGGCAACCGCAGTTGGATGCAAGCCCGCGAGAAAGTGCTTCTGGCTTCTGGAACTGATACTTCAGATGGATGCACAACAGCAAAAGGGTCCAACAGTGCAGAATCCACAGGGAGCGAAAAGGATGCTTCCGATTTGCCAGCAGCACTCCTTCCCGCTGATATCTCGCCGATTATCGAGCCCGATATGTCGGACTCCGCATCGTTGGACAATGTGTTGGAGTTTCTCTTGATGAGCGGCCTCTCGCTCCCTCATGCCATGGCGGTACTCGTGCCGGAATCGTTCAACGACAAGAACCCCATCAGCGAAGACCTGAAGGCATTCTACGAGTATTATTCCATCCTGATGGAACCATGGGACGGACCTGCCGCACTTCTCTTCTCGGATGGGCGCTATGCCGGTGGCATGCTCGACCGCAACGGCCTGCGTCCCTCGCGCTACACCATTACCAAGAGTGGTATGATGGTAGTTGCCTCAGAGGCAGGAGTGATGGATCTTGAATCGGCCGACGTGGTGTCAAAAGGCCGGCTTCAGCCCGGAAAGATACTGCTTGTTGACACACAGGAAGGACGCATCTACTACGATGGCGAAATCAAGGCCGAACTGGCCGCGGCCCATCCCTATCGCGAATGGCTCTCCACCAACCGCATTCAACTTGAGAACCTCAAGAGCGGACGGAAAGTGGAGAATAGCATCAGTGAATATGCGCGCAGACTCGTGCTCTTCGGCTTCGGACAGGAGGACATCGACCGTACGATCGTGCCAATGGCCGTCAATGCACAGGAACCTGTGGCCGCCATGGGCAACGACACGCCTCTGGCTGTCATCAGCGAACGTCCGCAAATCCTTTTCAACTATTTCCGCCAGCAATTTGCACAGGTCACCAACCCCGCCATCGACCCCATCCGCGAGGAACTGGTGATGTCGCTTACCGAATATATCGGATGCGTCGGAACAGGCGTGCTCACCCCCGACCCCTCGAACTGTAAGATGGTGCGTCTGCCGCAACCGGTACTCACCAATACGCAGCTCGACATCCTCTGCAATATCCGTTACAAAGGTTTCCGCACGATCAAGTTGCCGATGACCTGGAGTGCCCCTTCCGACTCATCCAAGGCCGAGGAGGCCTTGCGTGCAGCCCTGGACCAACTCTGCATCGATGCCGAACAGGCCGTTGACGAAGGTTACAATTATATCATCCTCTCCGACAAACTATCTCTTGGCTCAGCAGCGAACGAGGCCTTCATTCCCTCGTTGTTGGCTGTGTCGGCTGTACATCATCACCTCATCCGGGTGGGCAAGCGCGTGCAGACGGCGCTCATCGTGGAAAGCGGCGAGATACGCGAGGTGATGCATGCCGCGTTATTGCTGGGCTACGGTGCCAGCGCCATCTGCCCCTACATGACATTTGCCGTGCTCGACGACCTGGTCCGTCGGCATAAGATACAAGAGGAATACGCTACTGCCGAGGCCAATTACATCAAGGCGGTCGACAAGGGTCTGAAGAAGATCATGAGCAAAATGGGGATTTCTACCATTCGCAGTTATCGCGGCGCCAAGATCTTCGAGAGTATCGGTCTCAGTGAGCACTTGCTTCAGACTTATTTCGGCACCGAAGTCAGCACCATTGGCGGCATCGGTTTAGAGAAGATTGCCACCGATGCACTCCGCTTCCGCGAGGCCGCCTTCGCTCTCCCGGCCGACGGCGATGCTGCGTTCCTGTTGAAGAACAACGGGCAGTATGCCTATCGCAAGGACGGCATCCGACATGCATGGACGCCTGATGCCATTGCTCAGTTGCAACTTGCCACGCGCCTTGGCTCCTACGCGAAATTCAAGGAATGGAGCCACCTGATTGATGCCAAGCAACAGCCTATCTTCATCCGTGACTTCCTCGGTTTCCGCAAAGCCGTAAAGCCCACGCCTATCGATGAGGTAGAGCCCGTTGAGAGCATCGTACGGCACTTCGTCACCGGAGCCATGAGTTTCGGTGCCCTTTCCAAAGAGGCACACGAGGCCATTTGTCTGGCAATGAACAAACTCGGTGCACGCTCCAATACGGGCGAAGGCGGTGAGGATAGCGAACGTTACCACGAGACCTTCGACGGCATCAGCCTGAGTTCCAAGACCAAGCAGGTGGCCAGCGGACGCTTCGGGGTTACCACCGAGTATCTCGTCAATGCCGAGGAGATACAGATTAAAGTGGCTCAAGGTGCCAAGCCCGGCGAGGGAGGACAGCTGCCGGGATTCAAGGTCGATGAGGTCATCGCCCGCACGCGTCACTCCATTCCCGGTATCAGCCTCATTTCGCCGCCGCCTCACCATGATATATATAGCATTGAGGATCTGGCGCAACTCATCTTCGACCTCAAGAATGTCAATCCTACGGCTACGGTCAGTGTGAAACTCGTTGCAGAGAGTGGCGTTGGTACCATCGCAGCCGGTGTAGCTAAAGCCAAGGCCGACCTCATCGTCGTCAGCGGCGCCGAGGGTGGCACAGGTGCCTCGCCTGCCAGCAGCATGCGTTTCGCGGGAATCTCTCCTGAAATAGGACTGAGCGAGTCGCAGCAGACGCTCGTGCGCAACGGCCTCCGCGGAGGCGTTCGTCTGCAGGTCGACGGGCAACTCAAGACGGGACGTGATATTGTGCTTATGGCTATGCTCGGCGCCGACGAGTTCGGCTTCGGCACCGTGGCGCTCATCGTTCTGGGCTGCGTGATGATGCGCAAATGCAACCAGAACACCTGTCCGATGGGTGTGGCCACTCAGGATCCCGAACTCCGACGTCATTTCATCGGACGCTACGAATACCTCGTCAACTATTTCACCTTCCTCGCACAAGAGGTGCGAGAGTACCTGGCTGAAATGGGCATGAAGTCGCTCAATGACATCATCGGACGAACCGACCTCATCGAACAGACCGATTCCGTTCTCGATCTCCAACGCCTGCTCTATCAGGAACCTGGGGTGCTTCATTTCGAGGGCGATGCCCGTCTGCCCCATG
Organism: Bacteroidales bacterium; assembly: GCA_024690405.1. GTDB lineage: Bacteria > Bacteroidota > Bacteroidia > Bacteroidales > Bacteroidaceae > Physcousia. Next base: position 7,724 of record JAILCU010000088.1, on the reverse strand, counting down.
CACCGCTTGGCCAACAACCGGCATGTCTCGACGAGCGTCTCATCGAAGCCGCTGATCAGGCCGTTAATAAACAGGGCTCCGTCAGTCTCGAATATCCGGTTTGCAACACTGAGCGTGCCGTCGGCGCTATGCTTTCGGGCACGATTGCCAAGAGATATGGAATGGCAGGATTGGCCGACGATAGCATTCACGTCTGTTTCAAGGGCTCGGCAGGTCAGTCTTTCGGTGCCTTCCTCGTTCATGGCATCAGTTTCTCGCTCGAGGGCGAGACCAACGACTACTTCGCCAAAGGGCTTTCGGGCGGACGAATCGCGGTCATGCCACCTGCTGCAGCCACTTTTGCGGCCGAGGAGAATATCATCGCCGGCAACACAGGCCTCTATGGCGCCACCTCGGGCGAGTTGTATGTCAACGGACGTGTAGGCGAACGTTTCGGCGTGCGCAACAGTGGAGCCACGGCTGTTATCGAAGGTGCCGGTGACCACTGCTGTGAGTATATGACGGGCGGACGTGTAGTAGTGCTCGGACCGACCGGACGCAATTTCGCCGCGGGTATGAGCGGTGGCATCGCCTATGTCTATGACCCCGGTCACTCCTTCGACTACTTCTGCAATATGGATATGGTGGAGATCGGACTCGTGGAGGACGGCACCAGCCGGAAGGAACTGCGCGAACTCATACTGAAGCACCTGCATTATACCGGTTCGGCACGTGCCAAGGCGTTACTGGACGACTGGAACAACGCCATCGATGATTTCATCCAGGTGATTCCCATCGAGTACAAGCGGGTATTGCAAGAACAACAGATGCAAAAACTGAAAGAAAAAATGGCTGAGATGCAGAGAGAATGAGAACAATGCACAATGCTCTATTCACAATGCACAATGCACAAACAGTAGGTCGGACTTTATAACGCTCAAGATATAATGCACAATACTTCATCTACAAACACAACTACAACGCCGGCTGCCGCTCAGAAGGCCAATGCGCGCGGAGCATCGTTTCTCACCGTACAACGTCAGGAAGCAGGCTACCGCCCCGTACACGACCGCATTCACGATTTCGGCGAAGTAGAGCAGACGCTCAACACACGCGAACGCAAACAGCAGGCCAACCGCTGCATGGATTGCGGCGTTCCTTTCTGCCATTGGGCTTGTCCTTTAGGCAACAGGCCGCCCGAGTGGAATGCCGCCCTCGCACGCGGCGAATGGGAATTGGCTTACCACCTGCTCGCTGCCACCAACCCCTTCCCTGAATTCACCGGACGTATCTGTCCCGCCTTGTGCGAGAAAGCATGTGTGCTCAACCGCTTCAACCATCAGCCCACCACCAACCGCGAGGACGAGGCTGCCATCACCGAAGGGGCTTTCCGCGAAGGATTCATTCAACCGCGCATCCCCTTGCGTAACGGCAGACGAGTGGCGGTGATCGGTGCCGGACCTGCCGGGCTTGCTGCAGCCAATGAACTCAATCAGCGAGGTTATCAGGTTTCCGTTTTCGAGCGTGCCGAAGCGGCCGGAGGTTTGCTGCGCTACGGCATCCCCAACTTCAAACTCAACAAGGCCATCATCGACCGCCGCCTGCGCATCCTCCAGGCTGAGGGCATCGAGTTCCGCTACGGACAGGAGGTCAATCCCACTTCAGCACAACTGCAGACCTGCGACGCTATCGTCGTGGCCACCGGCACTCCTGCGGCACGCGACCTCCGCGTTCCGGGCCGTGATCTCCGCGGCGTGCATTTCGCCCTTGAGATGCTGGCCCAGCAGAACCGAATCCTCGCGGGCATCGATATTCCTCAGGAGGAGCGCATCAGCGCACGCGGAAAGGATGTGCTCGTCATCGGAGGTGGCGACACGGGCAGCGATTGCATCGGTACGGCTCATCGCCAGGGTGCACGCAGCGTCACGCAGATCGAGATCATGCCCCGCCCCGTTGAGGGGCCCGAGGATCCTGCTAATCCCTGGCCCAACTATCCGCGTACCCTCAAGACTACGTCTTCTCACGAGGAGGGCTGCACGCGCCGATGGAACATCAACACCCTCGAGTTCTTGGGCACCGACGGCCTGCTCACCGGCGTTCGCGTGCAGGAAATCGACTGGCAACCGAATCCCGCCGGTGGCCGTCCTGTCATGGTAGAGAAAGGTGAGCCCGAAGTGATCAAAGCCGAACTCGTGCTCCTGGCCATGGGCTTTCTCAAGCCCGAACATCCTCACTACCCCGACAATGTCTTCGTTTGTGGCGATGCTGCCAACGGCGCCTCTCTCGTCGTAAGGGCCATGGCCTCTGGCATAGAGACGGCCGCCCGCGTCGACGAATTCCTACGTTGATGAGTTCCTACGCTGACGAATCACAGAATCTTTAGATCGTTCAATCTTTAAATTAGATCATCCCGTGGTATCCTTCACTAAAATGCATGGCGCTGGCAACGACTACATTTACGTCGACACCACCCGTTATACAATACCCGACCCGCAGGCAGCAGCCATTGCCTGGAGCCGTCCTCACACAGGCATCGGCAGCGATGGACTGGTGCTCATCGGACGGTCGCCAATCAGCGAGGCGGACTTTACGATGCGCATTTTCAACGCCGACGGCTCTGAAGCCATGATGTGCGGTAATGCCAGCCGTTGCATCGGCAAGTATGTTTATGAGCGCGGACTCACTCACCAACAGAGCGTCCGACTCCTCACGCCCTCCGGGATAAAAATCCTGATGCTCCATGTGGACGAAGCCACACAGATTGTTACGTCGGTCACCGTAGATATGGGCGAACCTTCATTCTACGATGCTTTGACTCCCAATCTTATCGCCCCGAAGCCTTCTTTCAGGAACGCCGTTCTACCGTCTGATGCCCTTAAGGTCAACGACACTATTTCTTCAACAACTGAGGCCGGAGGGACCTTCGTCTCCATGGGCAATCCCCATCGTGTGCTTTTCGTCGATGAGGTTGAATCGATGGATATCGCCGCCGAAGGCGCCCGCCTCGAACGCCACCCGCTGTTCCCTGAACGCTGCAATGTAGAGTTCGCCGAAATGCGTCCTGACGGCATCCGCATGCGCGTCTGGGAACGCGGCAGTGGCATCACTCTCGCATGCGGTACCGGTGCCTGTGCCACAGCCGTTGCGGCGGCCGCTACAGGTCGGGCCGGACGCTGTTCCAGCATCGTCATGGACGGCGGCACTCTCGAGATAGAATGGCGCGATACTGACAACCACGTCCTCATGACCGGTCCTGCCACATTCGTCTTCGACGGCACCATCGAGTTACCCTAAGTACCTTCAAGTTTCAAGTTCCAAGCACCAAGTTTCAAGTTTCAAGTTCTCCGCGCGCCAGCCCTCTCCCCCTGGGGGAGATGCCAAAGGGCAACGGGGGCCGACAACAACCACTCTTCCCATGGCTCTCCTCAACGATCATTTTCTCAAACTACCGAACAACTATCTGTTCGCCGATATTGCCAAGAAAGTGAATGCTTTCAAGGCCCAGCACCCCAAAGTTGATGTCATCAGCCTCGGCATAGGCGACGTCACCCAGCCACTGTGTCCCGCCGTCATCGAGGCGCTGCACCGTGCCACTGACGAAATGGCCACCGCTCAGGGTTTCCACGGCTACGGGCCCGAGCAAGGCTACGATTTCCTGCGCGATGCCATCCTCAAGAACGACTTCCTCGCACGGGGCATACGCCTTGACCGCGACGAGATTTTCGTCAACGACGGGGCCAAGAGCGACACCGGCAACTTTCAGGAACTCATCCGCTGGGACAACAGCATCGCCGTCACCGACCCCATTTATCCGGTCTACATCGACTCCAACGTCATGATCGGACGTGCCGGCGTCAAGGGCGACGACGGACGATGGTCCAACGTCATCTACCTCCCTTGCACTGCCGAGAACGGTTTCGTGCCCGAACTGCCCAGTCAGCGTGTGGATGTCATCTACCTCTGCTACCCCAACAATCCTACGGGTACGGCCCTCACCCGTGAACAACTTCGCCAATGGGTCAATTATGCCATCAGGAACGACGCCCTCATCTTCTACGATGCGGCCTACGAGGCTTACATCCAGCACGACGATGTCCCCCATAGCATCTATGAGATCAAGGGCGCACGCCGTGTGGCCGTCGAGTTCCATTCCTATTCCAAGACGGCTGGCTTCACAGGCGTTCGTTGCGGCTATACCATCGTACCTAAAGAGGTTACCGTTGCGACCCTCACCGGCGACCGCGTACCACTCAATCCGCTGTGGAACCGCCGGCAGTGTACCAAGTTCAACGGCACCAGTTATCTCAGTCAGCGTGCTGCCGAGGCCATCTACACATCCGAGGGACGGCAGCAGGTGGCCGCCACCATCGATTACTACATGCGCAATGCACGCCACATGAAACAGACCCTGCGCAGCATCGGTCTCAAGGTTTACGGCGGCGATGACGCGCCTTATCTGTGGGTGCAGACGCCTGCCGACATGTCCTCCTGGCGCTTCTTTGAGCAGATGCTCTACAACGCACACGTCGTCTGCACGCCCGGCGTCGGGTTCGGTCCTTCCGGCGAGGGTTACATCCGCCTCACGGCGTTCGGCACCCGTGAGCGCACCGAAGAAGCCCTCGATCGCATCACCTCTTTCTATTGACGATTCTTTATTATTCATCATTCATAAGTCCCCGGGGGACACACGCCCCATTCAGCACAGATTCTCTCTACACACAAATTCCAAACACAAAACATTTAATTTTTTATTCATTTTATTCATTCCGATGACCCTCCATTCCTTCCGCTCCATACTTCTGTCAGGTATCGCGGCCCCCACGTGGGTCGGATGCGGGGTCCTCTTTCATTATTAAAGATTCTATCTTATGTCCACACTCAGATTTCAAATGGTAGGTGAGGCTTTCAAGAAGAAGCCCCTCATGGCTACGGCTCCGTCCGAGCGCCCCTGTGAATACTTCGGCAAGAACGTGTTCAACCGCGAGAAAATGTACAAATACCTGCCCAAGGACGTCTACGAACAGATGATCGACGTCATGGAGAATCATACCCAACTCGACCGCTCCGTGGCTGATGCGGTCGCTGCCGGCATGATGCAGTGGGCACGCGAGAATGGCGTCACGCACTACACCCACTGGTTCCAGCCCCTCACCGAAGGCACTGCTGAAAAGCACGATTCCTTCATCGAGCACGATGGCAAGGGAGGCATGATTGAGGAGTTCTCCGGCAAACTGCTCGTACAGCAGGAACCCGACGCCAGTTCCTTCCCCAGCGGAGGCATACGTTCTACGTTCGAGGCCCGCGGCTACTCTGCATGGGACCCCACTTCGCCGGTCTTCATCATCGACGACACGCTCATCATCCCCACCGTTTTCATCTCCTATAGCGGCGAGTCGCTCGACTACAAAGCCCCCCTCTTGCGCGCCCTCAAGGCGGTCAGTGCCGCAGCCACCGATGTCTGCCGCTACTTCGACCCCGAAGTCACTAAGGTCACGTCTAACCTGGGATGGGAGCAGGAGTACTTCCTCGTCGACGAAGGGCTTTATGCCGCACGTCCCGATCTGCTCATGACGGGACGCACCCTCATGGGCCACGACAGCGCCAAGAACCAGCAGATGGACGACCACTACTTCGGCTCCATCCCGGAGCGCGTCGCTGCCTTCATGCGCGACCTCGAGATACAGGCCCTCGAACTCGGCATCCCCTGCAAGACGCGTCACAACGAGGTGGCGCCCAACCAGTTTGAGGTCGCACCGATCTTCGAGGACACCAACCTCGCCGTGGACCACAACATGCTGCTCATGTCGCTCATGAAACGCGTAGCCCGCAAGCACGGCTTCCGCGCCCTGCTCCACGAGAAACCTTTCGCCGGCATCAACGGGAGCGGCAAGCACAACAACTGGAGTCTCTCCACCGACACCGGCGTGCTGCTCCACGCTCCTGGCAAGACGCCTGAACAGAACCTCCGCTTCGCCGTCTTTATCGTGGAGACGCTCATGGGCGTCTGGCGTCACAACGGGCTCCTCAAGGCCAGCATCATGAGTGCCACCAATGCCCACCGCCTGGGCGCCAACGAGGCACCGCCCGCCATCATCTCCAGTTTCCTCGGGACACAACTCTCCGACCTCCTCGACCATATCGAGCGGGCCGATAAGGACGACCTCTTCCAACTCGACGGCAAGCAGGGACTGAAACTCGACATCCCGCAGATTCCCGAACTCTTCATCGACAACACCGACCGCAACCGCACCTCACCCTTCGCCTTCACCGGCAACCGCTTCGAGTTCCGCGCCGTCGGCAGCGAGGCCAACTGCGCCAGCGCCATGATCACCCTCAACACCGCCGTCGCCGAGGCCCTCGTCAGCTTCAAGCAGCGGGTGGACAAGCGCATCGCCGAGGTGGCAGGGGACTACGAGCACTCCGAGCACAGTGCCACTTTCCATGCCATCATCGACGTCCTCCGCGAGGACATCCGCCGTTGTCGGCCCATCCGTTTCGACGGCAACGGCTACAGCGAGGAGTGGAAAGCAGAGGCCGCCGAGCGCGGACTCGATGTCGAGACCTCCTGCCCCGTCATCTTCGAGCGCTATCTCGACGAGGATAGCATCGCCATGTTCGAACAGATGGGCGTGATGACCCGCAAGGAACTCGAGGCACGCAACGAAGTGAAATGGGAGACCTACACCAAGAAGATTCAGATTGAGGCACGCGTTCTCGGCGACATTTCTATGAACCATATCATCCCTGTTGCCACCGACTACCAAAGCCGATTGCTGCAAAATGTAGAGAATATGCGGGCCGTTTTCCCCACTGAGAAGGCCGATGAACTGAGCGCCCGAAACCTTAAGCTGATTGAGGAGATTGCGATGCGCACTGCCAGTATCGAATCTCAGGTGGAGGAACTCGTGGCGGCACGCAAGGTCGCAAATCGTATCGTTGATGAGCACGAGAAGGCCATCGTATACCACGACAGCATCGCCCCCTATTTCGACACTATCCGCCGGCAGATTGACAAACTCGAGCTCATCGTTGACGATGCCCTCTGGCCTCTGCCCAAGTATCGCGAACTACTTTTCCTCCGCTAATCCCAGTATTGAATCTTATAGAACCTCATTCCTCATACCCGCTGCGTGCAGCGGGTATGATTTTTATTTATTGCTGTCCGGTAAAAATCTAAATGCTCTCAATAACGTATCCGAAGTGCCGATAAACCGTCATTTCGGATTCGTTTTTCAAAGAGTAAGGCCCCATTTGTCAAAGAGTGTTGGTCCTTCGGGTAGAGATTCAGCCTTTTCAAGCAGCATCAACCAATGCAAGCATGTCCATACGTGTGAGGCTGAGCGACCTGTCGCGTGACGCTGAACGACCTGTCGCATGACGCTGAGCGACCCGTCGTTTGAGGGTGTGCGACCTGACGTGTGAGGCTGAGCGATCTTATACTGGAAGCCACACATTTTATATCCTATACCTGCTTGATTGTTTCTGGCTTTCGCCCTGACCATACTTTTGCTAGGACCCTTATAGTTTTCTCCCCATACCTATATAGGTTTTTCCTCATAGCTATATAGCTTCTGCCCAAAACCATTAAAGGCTTTTGAAGAAGTCCGCCCCGTTCGTCTTCAAGAATTGAAAACGGGCGAAAACGGACATTGAAGATCCACCTTTGAGGTCAATCGCTATATTGTTCTATATCGTTTTGCACAAAAAAAGTTTTTCCAAAATCCCTCCAACCCTCCACACCCTTG
>JAILCU010000087.1 GCA_024690405.1 Bacteroidales bacterium | reverse complement strand
GTCGCTGCCTGTGGTCCCCTCCTCCTGGGAGGAGGGGTTAGGGGTGGTAGAGAAAAATAATGACATAACCTATTATAAATCATATGTTTATGAAATGGTCGAACCTTTTTTGTCTCTACCACCCCTGACCCCCCCTCCGTCGCGAATGGGGATTCGCTCCCCTTTGTGGGGCCGCAGCCATATCGATGGCTACTCTAAAGACCCCAGTCACCTTCCAGAAGGAGGGGACTACAAAATGACTCCTTACTCTATTATGACACACCCTCCTACCGAGGAGGGTGGAAAAGGCTTTATCCACACAAAAAGGAGCTATGCTCCAGTGTGAAAGGAGCATAGCTCTGTATTGAATGGAGCGTAGCTTTTAGTTGAAAGGAGCATAGCTCTGTATTGAATAGAGCATAGCTCTAGTTCGAATGGAGCATAGCTCTAGTGGCCGATGATCAGCAGTGGGGGCTGCGATGATCAGCAGACGGGGATTTACTTCTTCAGCCAGCGGTCGAGCCACTCGAAGTAGGTGCGCTGCCAGAGGATGCCGTTCTGTGGGTGAAGCACCCAGGGGTTCTCGTCGGGGTAGAGGAGGAGCTCAGCCTCGATGCCTCTCATGCGTGCGGCATTGAAGGCGCTCATGCCTTGGGTGGCGTTGATGCGGTAGTCCTTCTCGCCGTGGATGCAGAGGATGGGGGTGTCCCACTGATCGACGAAGAGGTGGGGTGAGTTGCTGTAAGTGCGGTCGGCATTGGCCGTGCGGTCTTTGTTCCAGTAAGCATCGTCGTACTCCCAGTTGGAGAACCAATTCTCCTCGGTCTCTGTGTACATAGCCTCAAGGTTGAAGGCTCCATCGTGCGAGATGAAACACTTGAAGCGCTTGTCGTGGTGGCCGGCGAGATAATAGACGCTGAAGCCGCCGAAGGAGGCGCCAACGGCACCCAGTCGGTCGCGGTCAACGTAAGGCAACGAGTCGCAGGTATCATCGATGGCGCTGAGGTAGTCCTGCATGCACTGACCCGTCCAGTCGCCAGAGATTTCCTCCAACCATTCCTGGCCGAAGCCCGGCAGGCCACGGCGGTTGGGGGCGATGATGACGTAGCCCTGCGAGGCCATGATATAGAAATTCCAACGATAGGACCAGAACTGCGAGACGGGCGATTGCGGTCCGCCTTCGCAGAAGAGTAAGGTAGGATATTTCTTCGTGGGGTCGAAATGGGGCGGCTTGATGACCCAATAGTGGAGTTGCTGACCATCAGTAGTACTGCACCAGCGGGCTTCGGAACAGCCTGGAGCAAGTTGTGAGAGGATGTGGTCGTTCTCGTGGGTCAGCTGGGTCATCTCTACCGGGGTGGATTGGGCTGAGGAAGCCGTGTCGCCAGGAACGCTGACAATATAGAGATCGGCGGGGTGGAAAAAGTCGTGGCGCTCCATGAGAAGCCGGATAGGAGCTGGCTTTCCATGGTCAGCTGTATCCGCGGAAGGAATCAACTGGAGGGCACCCCAGTCGGCTTGCAATCCGGTAAGTTGGGCGACATTACCTTGGAGGTCGGTGCGATAGAGGTTCTCGGTGGCGTGCCAAACGCCTATAAAATATAAGGTGTTGCTATCTGCGCCCCAAATGAAATCATCGACATTGCTGTCAAAGGACTCGGTCGCATAATTCTTCGTGCCCGTCTGCAGGTCGTAGATACATAGACGCTGGCGATCGGCTTCGTAGCCATCGCGCGCCATTGAGAGCCAAGCCACGTAGCGTCCGTCGGGAGAGAATTTAGGATTCTGGTCGTAGCCGGGATTGTTGGTGGCAACGTTGTCGGGCTCATTGACGGCTTGGTTGCGCAGGGCCTTGGTGGGATTGACGTCCGTGGCAGAAGCCGCGGCCACGCTCTGCTCGAAGTTGAGTCCTGGCTTGCAGAGGTTCTGTGCCGCCTTTGTGTCGCGGGCATCCACATCGTAGAGATAGATATCAGTGTCGGTGGAGATGCTATAGGCCAGGCCCGTCTTGGTGCGGCAGGTGAAAGCGATATGCTTGGAATCGGGTGACCAGGCAATTTGTTCGACACCGCCAAAAGGTTCGGCGGGACACTCGAAAGGTTGTCCCTCGAGGATATCGAAATCCTTTCCGCTCTTGAGATCAAGCACAAAGGGGTGAGGGATGCTTTCTACGTAGTGGTCCCAATGGCGGTACATGAGGTCGGTAATCACAAGTCCCGTGCTTTTGGGGAGGTCTGCGGGCCGAGCCTGGATGATGTCGTTGAAGGGAACGGACTTAATGATGACCATGCGTTTCTGGTCGGGAGAGAAGAGGAAACCCTGCACGGCCCCGTTCGTCTTGGTGAGTTGGGTACGCGAGTTGCCTTTGTGGTTGATGGACCACACCTCTCCCTTGTCGGCATAGGCAATCTTGGCATCGCTCAGCCACACGGGATCGCTGCCGGGGCCGAGGAACACGGGCACGGAGTCGTTGAGTGCCTGAGCGTAAATGACCGAGTTGCTCCGATTCTCTTTAACGCTATAATAGGTGACCTGGTAGGCCGCGCGTTGTCCGTCGGGCGAGACGCTGTAAGCCCCGATGCGGCCCATGGCCCATAAGGCTTCGGGGGTGAGGGTGTCGCTTTGGAGTTGGATGTCGCTTCGCGTGATGATGATTTTCTCGTCTTGTTTACAGGCGCTCATAGTAGCGATAATCAATAGGATAAAGGTAAGTCGTTTCATAGTTCTATCGTTTTTTCTGTTGTTGGCGTTGCTGTTCCTCCACCATGCGCTGCATCGCCTCAAGGCGCGACGCCATGCTGGATTGTTTCTTGGGGTTGTGAGCGTTCTTTGCCTTGTAAGCCTCCATCTGTGCCAGAAGTTTCTTGTCATCGGTGGTCTTACGAAGGAACCACATGATGAGAATGCTGGTGAGGCCGGAGAGGAAGTAGTAGTAGTTCAGACCGGAACTGTAGGTGTTGAACATAAAGAAGAACATGATGGGCATGAGGTACATCATCCATTTCATCATCTTCATCGACTGCTCCTGCTCGGGGGACATGGCTGCATTCTGCTGCTGCTTCATCGAAATCCAGGTGTTGACGACCTGCATGACGCAGAAGAGGACGCAGAAGATGCTGAGGTGGTCGCCGATGAGCCAGATGTCCTTGCCCCAGCGGATGACGTCGTCGTAAGCACTGAGGTCGTCGGCCCACAGGAAACTCTGTCCGCGCAGTTCGATGGCGTTAGGCACGAAGTTGAAGAGGGCAATCCAGATAGGCATCTGGATGAGCATAGGCAAGCAACCGCCCATGGGGGAAACGCCGTACTGACTGTAGAGTTGCATCATCTCCTGCTGCTTCTTCATGGCGTCTTCCTGCTTGGGATACTTGGCGTTGAGTTCGTCGATTTTTGGCTTCAGGACCCGCATGCGGGCACTGGCCATGTAACTTTTCTTGGTGGCTGGATAGACAAGAGCCTTGACAATGAGGGTGAGCAGCAAGAGGACAAGCCCCATGTGCAAGCCAAAGCCCTTGAGCCAGTCGAACAGATAGATGATGAACCAGCGGTTAACCCATCGTACGATAGGCCAGCCGAGATACACGAGGTCTTCGAGTTCGAGGTCCTTGTCGGCCGAGAGGCTGAACTTGTTGTGGGCTTTCAGTGTATGGAAGTCGTTTGGACCGATGTACCACTGCAACTGCGTAGGCTTTGCACCAGTGGGGTCGAAGGCGGTCTGCATCGTTGCTTCGTAGTTCTTGAGGTAACCTTGTCCCTTCTCGTAGATTTGCGACTTGAAGTGAGCATCGGAGAGTTGCTGCTGACTGATGAGCACGGCCGAGAAGAACTGGTTCTTGAAGGCCACCCAGTCGAGGGCCTCCTCGATATCGTCCTCGTCGTCGGACGTCTCGCTCAGGTTCTTGGTCTTGCCATCGGTGCGGTGAAAACGGATGCAGGCATAGCGGTTCTCGAAGTCGAATCCTTTCTCAAGTTGCCGGGCGCGGTCGTTCCAAGCAATGTCGAGGGTCTTCATCGAGGGCGCAAAGAGATTGGCGATACCGTTGGCACGCACAATCATATCCACCATGTAAGCATCTGGACGCAGCGTATATTCTATGTCGAGCGAACCGCCCGGGAGCGGCAGGCGCATCGTCACGCCATTATCGCCCGCATCAGGAACATTAAGGTCGAGGGTGCCTTCGGCAGTGCTCTTTGCGGGCTTGGTTTGACTGAAGGGGATGGCTTGGAAATAGAGGTCGGAAGTGACGATATTCTCCTGTTTTCCAGCCAGAGAAAGCGTCATGTTGGCGTCCTTCTTGGTGAGCAGGCGCACGTTCTCTTTCTGCTGGTCTTTGTAGTTCTTGAGCTCGGCCTCCTCGATCATGCCTCCGTGGGTGTTGATACTGATGCGTACGAGGTCGTTCTCGAGCGTGATAAGTTGTTCGCTGCCGTTGCGGGCCTCAAAGAGGGCGCTGGTGCTGTCCTGGCGCTGTTCCATGGCAACGGCTTCAGCCTTGGCGGCCTCGGCAGCCATGGCTTGCTCTTTCTCGATTTGTTTGACGGCGGCAATGGAGTCGCGTTCCTGCTGTGCTTTGATTTGCTCCTCGCTGGGACGGCTGTACCATGAGAAGCCGATGAGCACGAGGGCCATAAGGATGAATCCTGTGACGGTGTTTTTGTCCATTGATGGTTATTTGTTTGTTAAGTCCTGCGCACTGCGCAAAACATCTGTTTTAGCGTGAAAGAATGAAACCGACGGTTGCAGGGCATCGGCGTAAGTGGGAATAGTATAGTTTCTATAGATTGATTTTAAGGGGAAACTTGTTTGTTAATATCTTCGATATAGTCGAGCAACTCATCCCGGCCCAGGCGGGTCTCAGCGGAAGTGATGAAGTGGGGTGGCAGCGGTTCCCAATCCTCGGCAAGACGTTGGAGGTAGGCGTCGATATTCTTCTGCAGGTTTTGTTTTGAGAGCTTGTCTGCCTTGGTGAAGACGATGCTGAAGGGCACGCCACTCTCGCCCAACCATTGCATGAACTCGAGGTCGATCTGTTGTGCTTCATGACGGCAATCAATGAGCAGAAACAGGTTGGTGAGTCCTTGGCGTTGCAGTATATAGCTCGATATCATCTGTTCGAGTTTGGCACGCTCCGTCTTGCTGCGCTTGGCGAAGCCATAGCCCGGCAGATCCACGAGATACCAAACGCTATCACCTTTCTTAGGTTGCTGCTGACCGGCTACATGAGCAGGTGCGGCGTGAATCTCGAAGTGATTGATGAGCAAAGTCTTTCCGGGTGTGGCAGAGGTCTTGGCCAGTTTCTTGTTACCCGTGAGCATATTGATGAGGCTCGACTTGCCTACGTTGGAACGCCCGATAAAGGCATATTCAGGTCGGCCGTGCTCTGGGCATTGGCTGATGAGTGCACTACTCTTGACGTAGTTGGCGTATTTGATGTCCATGGATGGCGAAAAGTGACCCTGAGGGCGTGCTGTATTTTTTAGAAGTCGTAATTGATACCTAAAGAGAGATATTCCTGGAACATCCAGTGAGTGCGCTTGGCACTATCGTCCGACAACTCGGTGGTGGTGTTGCCTTCTTCATCCTTGGCATAATCCAAGCCGTAGTACTTCGTGTCCTCGAAGCGGGGATAGAGGAAGAGCTTGGCACTCAGGTATTTGTTGATGGTGAAGTTAATGGTGTGCTCGTTCTCGATAAGCGTCGATTTGAAATTGGAGAACCAATACAGACGTGAGTGCCACGAGATGTCCTTGGTCATCTTGTAATCGAAGGTGAACTGGATATTCGGACCCCACTCGTGTTTGGAGTTGTGGCCCTTCTCAATGCCGTAACGTTCTACGCGGCTATCCACATGCACATAAGTGATGACATAAGAGAGCGGAGCTAACTTCAGGGTTCCTGTGAAACGTTTCTTCTTGATGTTGTAGTCCATACCGATAGAAGAACGGACGTACAAAGGCGAGAGGAAATCGGAGATGACAGTCGTCGTAGAGCCTTGATAGCCACGATAGGGCTGTGTCTGCAACTGCAATTGGGCTGCGTAGTTCCAGTTCCCGATGGCTTTGATACCGAAGTTGGAGGTAAAGCGCAACAGATTGTCCGTAGGACGGAATTTAGGCACGTTGGTTTCTGTTGCTTGAAAACCTAAACGAGCTTCGAATTTGTTATTCAGTTGCACTTTGCGCTGGTTGTTAAAGTTGGCCTCAAAAGTCAGCATGGTCAGCATTGAGTAGCTGTTCAGACCGCCCTTGTACCAGTTCTTCGAGACGTAACTCTGTGTGAACTGCAGTCCGCCATTGCCTTTATAAGTCCAGAAATTGGGCTTCTTTACCTCTGGTTCGACGGCCTCGATTTCCAGATCAGGCATTTCCTCGATAATCTTTTCAGCCAGTTTCTTCTCTTCTACAACGGGTTGAGCTACATTTGCCGGTATTCCGCCAGTCTCTTCGAGTTCGGCTTGGGTAGTGGTGAATAGATGCGGCTCTTGGGCATAAGCACGGGCAAGCTGTGCATTGGAAGCTTCGTTGAGTAGCAACTGGTGATCAGTTGTGGAACCCAGGGACGGTAACGAAGAAGCCGTAGCAGCTGCGGGCTGTCCCAGCTGTTGTGCCAGGGCACTGGTATAAAACGTGCCAGGCCCTATGATACGAAAGAGATAGGGGCTGGGGGTGGTGGAAGCGGAGGTGGCTGTTGAGGCTTGGCTGCTGATTAATGTGCTCAGTGAGTCAGTGTACTGCTGGACGACCGAGTCCGGCGCTATGGAGGTATCAGGCTTAGCCGCACTTTGATCAGGGGTGCCAAGCGTCAGAAATATCATGGAAGATAATAAAAACGATGTGTGCAGCATGATTAAAAAAATACTTTTTGCGGCGCAAAGGTACAAAATAAATATGAATACACGTGCATTTCGGGCTCAGAAAGCAAAGTTTTTCATTATAAGGTGTAGTTTTTTACATTTATTGTGTATCAAATGTACCTTTTTCTATATTTTTGCAAAATGAAATTGATAGCAGATAGCGGGTCTACCAAGACTGTTTGGACATGTATTGATGAAGGTCGCAAGGACTTCGTCGTGGATTCTATTGGCATTAACCCCGTGCGTGATGCACGAGAAGATATTGAGCGGGTCATAGCTAATGTGGCTGTTGCCCTGGCAAACTGCGCAGTTATGCATCCTCTTCCCGGAAAGGAGATGCCAGGACCAACAGCAGGGACGTCGGTCACTCCTTCTCATTCCTCTGCATCTTCTCCATCCTCTTCTTCCTCCCTGTCAGGCGAAAATGAGGTCTCTTCTTCCTCCCTGTCAGGCGAAGATGAGGTCTCTTCTTCCTCTCTGTCAGGCGAAGATGAGGTCTCTTCTTCCTCCCTGTCAGACCCGGATAATGTCTTTTCTTCCTCCCTGTCAGAAGTCTGCTTCTACGGTGCAGGATGCGTAGCACCTTATAGTGCTACTGTTGCAGGTGTCTTGCAGCGTTATTTTCCGCATGCAGTCATTTCTGTTGAAAGTGATCTACTTGGTGCCGCACGAGCCCTCTGTGGCAACAGGGAAGGCATCGCTTGTATTCTTGGCACGGGTTCTAATTCCTGCCTCTACGACGGGAAACGTATTGTGGCAAATGTCTCTCCTTTGGGGTGGATCCTTGGTGATGAGGGGAGTGGGGCCGTGCTTGGAAAAAGTCTTGTCGGCGATTTGTTGAAAGGTCAGTTGCCTGGCCTGTTGTATGAACAGTTTCTTGAGCGTTTCAACCTCGCACCCTCCGATATAATTGATCGGGTATACCGTCAGCCTAAGGCTAACCGTTTCTTGGCTTCGTTTGTACCATTCATTGCCGAGCATATAGAAGATGACGGGATGAAGGATTGGCTCATACCACATTTCCGAGCTTTTTTCCGCCGGAATGTTGCAGCTTATCAGCGTTCTGACTTATCGGTTCATTTTGTCGGAGGCGTGGCTTCGCAATTTGAGGAGGAAGTGCGTCAAGCAGCAAAGATGGAAGGTTTTTCAGTAGGTGTTATTGAGAAAAATCCTATCGCCAGGATGGTCGCTTTTCATAGGGAATAGTCATTTGTTGCTGAAAAAGTGTCTTTGCTTTCTATCGTGACTTCTTCTACAGATATTCGTCTTTTCTAAATATTCAATTTTGCAATGCGGAGATGACAAAATAATAAAAAGAAACATGCGAATCAACTCTTTTTAAGTATGAAAAGTTCAATTTTTATCAAAAACATGTTGCACAACATAAACTATTTTGAACAACGTATCGTTTTAGCTATTAACTTTGTAGCCGTTATCCTGAAATAAACAATCTTTTTACCTTAAACGGACTAATACCTAAAGACTGAAGCAACAGGGCCGCTGTGAAGCGACCCTTTTGTTATATTCCTCTCTTTTTTCTCACAGGATAGGTTTGTCTTATTGGTTTGTTTCAATAAGGCAACCTCGAGTGATTGGCTTAAACAATTGTATGTTCTGCGGCCATTTTGGTATATATTTGTTGGCAAATTCTTGGCTCTTTGAGTGAAAAAGCGTACCTTTGTGCCGAATTTTTAAAGTTCAGATAATCACCATATCATAAGGCAGTTCAATGAAGCAAGGTTTTGACAACGATAAATATCTCCGCATACAGTCGGAGCACATCAAGGAACGCATTGCGAAGTTTGGCGATAAACTATACATGGAGTTTGGCGGCAAGCTCTTCGATGATTTCCATGCCAGCCGTGTTCTGCCTGGTTTCCAGCCAGATAGCAAACTGCGCATGCTGATGCAGCTGAAGGACGACGCAGAAATCGTGATTGTCATCAGTGCCGAGGATATTGAGCGCAACAAGGTGCGTGGCGATTTGGGCATCACCTATGACCAGGATGTGCTGCGTCTGCGCGACGTGTTCTCTGACCGTGGCTTGCTGGTGAGTTCGGTGGTTATTACTCATTTCAACGGACAGGCTTCTGCCGTTGCCTTCCGTGAGCAGCTGGAGCGTCTTGGGCGCGTGCGCGTCTATTATCATTATCTGATTGAGGGCTATCCTACGAATGTTGACCTGATTGACTCTGAAGAGGGCTTTGGCAAGAATGATTTCGTGGTGACGACGCGGCCGCTGGTCATCGTGACGGCTCCTGGACCTGGCAGCGGCAAGATGGCTGTGTGCCTCAGTCAGCTGTGGGGCGAGAACCGTCGTGGCGTGAAAGCGGGTTATGCCAAATTCGAGACCTTCCCCATTTGGTCGATACCCTTGAAGCATCCTGTCAATGTGGCTTATGAGGCTGCAACGGCCGACTTGAATGACGTGAACATGATTGACCACTTCCATCTTGAGGCTTATGGCAAGACGGCTGTCAACTACAATCGCGACATCGAGATATTCCCTGTTCTGAACACGATTTTCGAGACCATCTATGGCGAGAGTCCCTATAAATCGCCTACGGATATGGGGGTGAACATGGCTGGCTTCTGCATCTCGGACGACGAGGTTTGTTGTGAGGCTTCGAAGCAAGAAATCATCCGTCGCTATTATGCTGCCATCGGCGAGATGCTGGATGGTCGCAAGGGCAACGAGGAAGTGAACAAAATTGCGCTACTGATGAAGCAGATGAAACTCACGACGGCTTATCGTCCCACGACGGTGGCGGCCTATGAGCGTCGTCTGCAGAGTGGCAATCCTGCGGCTGCGATAGAGTTGGCCGATGGCACCATCATCACGGCAGATACCAGTGACCTCTTGGGTCCCTGTGCAGCATTACTGCTCAACGCGACCAAGTATCTGGCCGGCATCGACCACTCCCTCAAACTGATTCCACAGGATATGATTGTGCCTATCCAGCGAATGAAAACGTCCATGCTACATGGCAACAATCCCCGTCTCCACACGGATGAGGTGCTGGTGGCGCTGGCAGTGCTCTCGCAGCATGACGAGAACTGCAAGCGTGCGCTGGAGACTTTACCTCTTCTGGATGGATGTCAGGTGCATGCCACGGTGATGTTGGGCGAGGTTGACCGCAAGATTTTCAAGAAGTTAGGTTGTGGCCTGACGTGCGACCCTGTGCGAAAGGTGTAAAAGCTTGACTAGGAGTTCTGGTAGCGTTAGAGCCGCGTAGCGCTAAAAGCATTAAAAGCACTCGTAGCAATAGAAAAGTAGTAGCCCCCGTGGGTCGAGTGTATGGCGGTTCGTCCGCCATATCATCCCCGCTACCAGTGTTTCTTGTGCACTAGAAATACTAGTTTCAATAGGAAGAACAGCCCACTCGTTTTTGGCGAGTGGGCTGTTTGTATGGGGTGAGCTAAAAAAGGTTTGTGGTCCCTTATTTCGACATGTAGATATCCAGGGTGCCTCCACGCATGATATCCTCGTGGCGAAGGATGAGGGGTTCGTTCTTGCTGCCGAGGGGCTGGCCGTTGAGGAGCGCGCGCTTGATGTAGAAAGCCTTGGCAGAAAGTCCGTGGGTACGGATGGTGAAAGTCTTGCCATGACCCACATGCAAGGTGGCTTCCTTTACGAGTGGAGAACCTAACACATAGCGGCCTCCGCAAGGTTCCACCTGATAGAAACCGAGGGCCGAGAGGATATACCATGCCGACATCTGCCCAACATCTTCGTTGCCACAAAGGCCTGCGGGTTGGTCGGTATAGAGCTCGTTCTGAATCTGGTGGATGAGGCGGGCTGTTTTTCTTGGTTCGCCCATGAGGGCATAGAGATAAGCGGTGTGATGGCTGGGCTCGTTGCCATGGGCATATTGGCCAATCAGACCCGTGATGTCGGGATTGGCTTCGGCGTTAAGCTGACTGTCGGCTGCGAAGAGGGCATCGAGGCGCTTCACGGCTTCCTCTCTACCTCCCAACATATTTACGAGTCCCTCGACATCGTGAGGCACTAACCACAGGTATTGCCACGGGTTTCCCTCTGTATAGTCTTTTGTTTGGTGGGCTGGGTTGAAGTCTCCGATGCCATTGAATTCTCCATGTGAGTTCTTGGAACGAAGGAAGCCGACACGTGGGTCATAGAGATGTTTATAGCCCAAAGACCGTTCATGGAGATAATCTGTCGTCCGACGAATCCCCGGATGGTCGCCTTTCGCAGACAGAATGGCCTTGCCAGCCTCCGCGGCAGACCAGTCGGCAAGCATGTATTCAAGACTCATCGAGAGCGAACCGCCATGGTGGTCGTTGGCCACATATCCCCATTTCTTCATGTCGTCGAGGCCACGCTCGTCCATGAGCAGACTCTGTTCCATCGCCTGCCAGGCAAGGGTGGTATCGCGGACGTAACCTTTTAATAATAAGTCGGCTAAGACAGGAACGGCAGGACATCCCACCATGCAGTTGGTTTCTTGCGACATGAGATGCCAGACGGGCAGTTTGTGCTGTTCACGGAAGATGCGCAGGTAGGTCTCGACCACGGCTGGCATCATCTCAGGCAGGATGATGGTGGATAGGGGAGCAGCCGCACGATAGGTGTCCCAAAGGGAGAGGGTGGTGAGGTAGCGTGATGTGCCGATGGGGGAGTCTGCGTTTTCTTCTTTCTTATCGCTCGTTCCGCTTCGATAGACATGGTTGTTGGCACCACGCCAGTCGCCGTTGGCATCGTCCCATGTCTGGGGTGCCACCATGAAATGGTACATGGCAGTATAGAAGATGCGACGGTCGCGGTCGTTCTGGAAGGTGGCCTTCACGCGTCTAAGCTCTCGATTCCAGGCGTTGTCGGCATCAGTGCGCATCTGATTGAATGTCACGTCCTCAGGAATCATGTTCTGCATGGCGTTGATTTCAGAGACGGGACTGAGGGCGATGGTCACCAGAAGGGGTTCGTCAGAAGGCTCGAAGCTGAGACGGTAGTAAGACTGTTGGGCGACGTCAGAGATTTTGACGGGACGCGAGAAGCGCATACTGAAATAGCAATGCTGGTCGTTGGCCCACCCATGGCTGATGCGGAAACCCACGCATAGTCTGTCGCTCATCATGGTGAGACGTGCATAGCGGAGTATGTCGCCCACACCATTGTTGAGGTCCACGATGAGGTCGTTGACGCGTGCTCCCTTGGGATAGGTGATGCGATATATAGCGTTGCGCTGGTTGGCTGTAATTTCAGTGTGAATGAATTTGTTCGCTTCAGTCTCAGCCACCTTCTTGTCTGTTCCAAGTAGGATGCTGTAGTACCCTGGGCGCACCTCTTCGTTGTCGTGGCAATAAAGTGTCGCCAATCCTTCACGAGAATATTCGACATCGCCCGTGATGGGCATGATGGCCACGTCGCCCAGGTCGGAACATCCTGTGCCGCTGAGGTGGGTTTGGGCAAATCCTACGATCTTGGTACCCTTCTCATGATAGCCAGAGCACCAATCCCAACCTGTCTCTAACTGCGTGGGACCGGCGTTAATCATGCCGAAAGGTATGTTGGCGCCCACGAAGACATGGCCGTGGTCGCCTGTGCCGATGTGCGGATCTACATATTGGGTGAAGTCCTGCGCTACTGTCAGCACAGGTAGGAATGCAAGAAGGAAAAACTTGGAGGTTCTCATGTGTGCGGTATTTGAGTTTAGGGGAGGGTGGATGCTGAGAGATTGGGGAGGAAAGACTTGAGAGCTATCTTATGTATGCCCTCTTGAAGGGTCGCTTGGAATGGATGCTTCTATCAGAAAAGGTCTTCTATAATTGACTGATGTCGGCACCAGGATAGTAGTGGCCAAGAATTTGCTGGTAGGTATAGCCCTGCTCGCCCATGACGGCGGCACCAATCTGGCACATCCCGACTCCATGCCCCCAACCTTTGCCGTGAAGTACAAAGCGTGCGGGGACCCCGTTCGGAGCGATGTCCTTGCGTTCGACGGTGAAGGCGGCACTTTTCAGGTGAGACGTTGACAAGGCAGAACGAATCTCCAGTTCTTTGCCCAGGACGAAGGTGCGTTCAGACCCTACAATTCGCAGGCGGATGATGCGCTCACCGGGACCTCGCTCCAAGGGCTCAAGGCTGATGATATCGCCGAGGTCTGTCTTCAAGTGCTGAGTGATAAAGGCGTGTGCCTCCGCCTGTGTGAGTGTGACGGTCCAGCGATAGAAGTCGGTAGTCTCTTGATCGTAATCGTTGAGCACTTGTCTCAGAACGGTTTCATCATGGGTGTTGCAAAAAGGATCTTCGACGCTTTCGAGGTAAGGGTAGTGGTGATCCTCCCAACATGTTTCAAAGGTCTCAGTGCGGCCTCCGCAGCATTTTGAGAACCGCGCATCGCAAATCTGTCCCTCGTAGGTGAGAATCTGTCCGCGTGTAGCTTCAACGGCAGCTTGCACTTCCGGACGTGAAGCACGGGTGATGCCCTGATAGCGCTGGCAATGGTCGTCTGCGCAGACATCAAATATGGTGTGATCTTCGCGGTCGTGCCAGCGAATGAGCTCGGTGTCGGTCTTGGAGAAAGCAAAAAATGCATGGGTGCCCTCGCTGAGTATCTGTCGCTTTTCCATCTGTGCGTAGAGCCAACTGCGACTGATCACGGCAGAAGCCTTGAGAAACTCGCTGGAGCAGTTGGCGTTCATCTCGCTGCTGATGACGCTCACAAGATATTGTTCGATGTCTATATCGTTAATGCATACGATCTTGTCTTCATCTACAATCAGACGAAGTGTTCCGCGGAAAGTCTGTTCTTCCTGTCTCTGCCAATGGAAATCCTTTCCGATGACGATGTCTTGCATTGTGAAACTGGCGTCATCCGACTCTGGGGTGAATGTGAGCTGGCGATAGACTTGTTCATTCCATCGCAATCCGCCATTTTCCAGCGATACTTCTTGTGGGCCTTCGAGCGAGGTGCCTTTGGCCGTATATAAGCCGTTGAGCCTGAAACGGATGCATTCCGCAGAGAGTAGTCCTACAGCGAGTGCTGAGGATAAGGCCTCTTTCTCACGTTCGGCTGGACTTCCGGCTTGATCCTGTGCATGTGGAGAAAGATTGCCTCCATGAGTGTCATCACTCTCCTCCACGCTTTTGTCACAGACTTCTTGAAGGACGTCTTGCAACTCCTCTTGCGTCATGGTTACTTCTCTTAAAATATCTGCAGCCCATTCTGGCGTTATCTTCTGGAAGTCTTCTTCCCGCGGTGTGATGAGTAGTCCTCCCATATCGAGTGCTCCAGGGCTCACCATAAGCGTTTCCCCATAGCAGTCAGGGCGGTGCTTCTTGCGTGGAAAGATAAGCGTAACAATCTCGTCGCTTCGGCTTTCGTCACCGGCTTGGCGCCAACAAATAACATTCATACGCGGTTCGCTTTCACCCTTGTTGACTGGCAGTGCACGATAAAGACGTTGGCAGAGCAGACTATCCGTTTCCTCCGGCATGGAACGGATGACGAAGACGGGACAAACCCAGTTCTTCAGCAAAAACAGGCCGCAGCGCTGGCTGTTGTTGCCGTGGTCTTCCATTTCCTGCGTCTCGCTACCGGTGAGGGGATAGAGTTTCTCCATCTGGTTCTCAAAGAGTCCCCAGTCGCGTTCAATGGGGAGGACGCCTCTCGAACCCGCCTGCAAATGTAAGTGGTCAGGGCATGAAGCTCCACATTTGGGACCATTGTAGAAGATGATATGATGAGGCAACGTCCACGCTAAATGACGCATGGTACTGAAATGGTCCCAGATTGCTTGTGGCTTGTGGCGCCGGGTTGGGATTGTAAAATGTCGGGGTAGGATAGGGAAGGGGTTAACGAGCACTTGATAATGATGCTCAATCATCAGCGAGTGCTGTTCTTTGGGACGGTTCTCATCGCAGAGGAAACAAGGACGTGCCTGGATGGAGGCCTTGTCAATCTTGGCACCTGTAGAGACCATGCGTGCAGGATTCCATTGCACACAGAGCGAGACATCTGTGATTTCGTTGATGGGCGAAGCCGTGTTTCCTGGTGAAGCGGTAATAGGCAGTATCCTTTGTTTCACCTGCTCTTGGAGGTCGCAATAGTGCTGACGGGCCATAGCCCATTCTGAGAGTTCCCTCTCGAAGAAAGCTTCCACTTCTTCTTCCGTGACTTCGCGTCGCCATTTCCGATTGAGGGCCATGCGGGCCTGTATCTCAGTGGTGCGCAGCTGATCTTTGTAAAGATTGTTCCGGTTTACTTTGTCGGTGCTAAGAGCTGCATCGCTGTTCCCTTCCCACCTGCGGCAGAGATAAAGTTCATCGAAGATTCGTCCGATGCGGAAGCGTCGGCCTATCATCAGTCCGAGGGCATAGTCCTCGCCATAACTCGTATTGGGAATCTGTATCTTTCGCAATATGGGAGTGAAGAATGCACGTGGGGCTCCTAAACCATTGATACGCAATGCATTGTTGCGTCCATTCTGATGCGTCCATTCGCGATGGTCGATGAGACCGGGAGGAAGTGTTTCGAGTTGGAAATTCGTCATGCGGTAAGAACCAATCACCATGGCAGCCCGCTGCTCACGGAACGCGTCGATGATGCGTTGGAGGGTATCAGGCCCGCTATAGAGGTCGTCGGAGTCGAGCTGTACGATGAAACGTCCGCACTCGGCATGATGTACGGCCAGATTCCAGCATCCGCCAATGCCGAGGTCGTCTCGTGTCGGCTTCAGGTGGATAAGGCGCTTGAAGTTCTCTCCAATCTCACCTTCTGGGTTTCCCTTGGACGTTGTGTAAGCGATGCACCGCTCAATGGCTTCACCGGTTCCGTCGTCGCTATGGTTGTTCACCACGATGAGATTGAACGGGAAGACCGTTTGTTGACGAAGAACGCTGCGAATGGCATCCTCTATTGTTCTGACACGGTTGCGCACGGGAATCACAACGGTAGCTTCGACGGGGAATTCCTCTTCGTCGAATTTTACCTCGTCGAATTCGTCCGGGGCCAGAAGTGCTCCAATCGCTTTAAGATGGCGCGTGCATGCACGTTCCATTTCTATCTGCCGTGCGCGATTGCGCGGATCGACGTAGTCGAACTGCTTTTCACCGCTCTTGCGCGTATCTGTTTCTATTTCCGTGTATAGGGGTTCGCTAATATGTACAGGCAACATCTTGCGCGAAAGGAAAAGGCGCAAGTCGTAAAGGCCTGCATACAGGTACTCACGCTGACGGTCTTGGGCAAAGTATGCCTGCACATCGCAGGTGCGCATCAGCAGGAGCGATCCAAATTCAAAGTCATCGCGTACCGACCCAAGCTGGCAATCAATGAGGGGGCGCATCTGCACCTCGCCTGAAGGCAGCTGAATGCGGTGGTCTGCATAGACCATTGAAGCTCCAGTGTCCTCTGCCACGGTGAGCATGCGCTTAAGAGCGTAGTAACCCAATTGCAGGTCAAAACGCTTAGTATATAATAATATATAAGGTGTTGAGGCTTCACTGGCCATCTGTCGGAGTGCCTTTGTTTGGAAAGGGTTTCCGATGAGGTTGACACTGTCAACGCATTCATCTGCGCGCAGGATAGCCATTGTTTTTTGCCCTTCGTTTTCGTCGGAGAAGGTGAGAAAGCAACTGATTTTAGGCATCTATCGAAGTTTTTTTCAAAAAATGTGCTACAAAGATATGCAAAATTCATCTTTTCATACTATCTTTGCACCAAAATCATCAAACTTTTTTCAACTAACTTCGTCTATTATGAAGAAACTACTCTCTTTAGTGGCATTTACTTGCCTCGTTTTTAGCTCAAGTGCCCAATCCCTTTCCGTCACAGACAAAGACTGGCATTGGGAAAAAGGAACTATTGTGATCCAAACTCCCCAACGTCCGGCCGGACAAACTGACGTGCTTCAACTGACCGCTCCAAAACTCGAGACCGTACGTGTGGCATTCGTAGGTCTGGGTATGCGTGGTCCGGGAGCTGTCGCCCGTTTCACATATATTCCCGGTGTGCAAATCGTAGCGCTTTGCGACTATGAGGAAGCTCGTGCCGAAGCGTGTCAGAAATATCTGCGCGATGCAGGACTGCCCCCTGCTGCTATCTATAGTGGCGAAAAGGGATATGAAGAGGTCTGCCAGCGCGAGGATGTGGACTTGGTGTATGTCGCCACCGACTGGGACCACCATTTCCCCGTAGCCAAATGTGCCTTGGAGAATGGAAAGCATACTGCGATTGAGGTTCCTTCTGCCATGAACCTGGCACAGTGCTGGGAACTCATCAACCTGAGCGAGCGCACTCGCAAGCATTGTATGATTCTCGAGAACTGCTGCTACGACTGGTACGAACTCAATGCCCTGAACATGGCTCAGAACGGCGTCTTTGGCGAAGTCTTGCGTGCCGAAGGTGCTTACATCCATAACCTCGATCCGTTCTGGGATGCATACTGGAAAAATCCTAATGACACCGATTCCCAGAAGCTGGGATGGCGTATGAAGTATAATATGGAGAACCGTGGTGATGTTTATGCTACCCATGGTCTTGGCCCGGTTGCCCTTGCTATGAACATCCACCGCGGCGACCGCTTTACAACTCTCGTGGCCATGGACACCAAGGCCGTGCATGGTCCGGACTACGTAGAAGCCAAGACCGGCAAGCGTCCCACGAACTATCGCAATGGCGATCAGACTACCACCCTGATGCGTACTGCAGAAGGAAAGGTGGTTGAGATTCAGCACAACGTAATGAACCCCCAGCCCTACAACCGCCTTTACAAACTCACCGGAACCAAGGGTTATGCTACCAAGTATCCCGAAGAGCACTTTGCCCTCGATCCGGGACAGCTTCAGGCCAGCGGCGTGGCTCCAAAGGTGGATGATCTCTCGAGCCATGGTTTCCTGCCCGAGGCTGAGCACAAGGCACTTGTCGAGAAATACACCCATCCTATCATTAAGAAGTATGGCGAGATGGCACAGAAAGTAGGTGGACACGGAGGTATGGATTTCTTCATGGATGCACGTCTGGTGTACTGCCTGCAGAACGGATTGCCTCTCGACATGGATGTCTACGATTTGGCTGAATGGTGCTGCTTGGCAGAGCTCGGCACCCTGTCGATGGACAACAACTGTGCCAGCGTGGCTTTCCCCGACTTCACGCGTGGAGCATGGAACAAGGTACAGGGCTTCCAGTTCGCATGGGCCCCTGCTGAGGCTGAAGCGGTTGCCGAGGCTGCTGCTGTCAAGAGTACGGAGGATCAGAAAGCTCTTTGTGCCAAGAAGAAACTTTGGGACAAGTATGACAAGAATAAGATAAAGAAGACCAAGAAGATTCATCCCAAAAAGCGTAAATAATGGTTGAGGGAACAGCCTCAATACCTAAAAAGGCACTTCGGGAATCTGCCATATTGTTCCTCTTTTGTTCTTTGGCACACTTTTTGCCAGACTTATAATAGGGCGCGGCTCTGTCGCGTCTTATTCATCAAAAATAAGAATCAGACAATGAAAGATTACATCGAATTCAACGACAACTACGATCGTGGAACTTATGCCACTCCGGCTAAGCCTGCCATGGATGGTTCAGTTCCTCACTCCGCCCAGTCGGGGACATCTGTTTTCTCAGGCGTAATGACCCGAGTATATACCTGGATGGCGGCTGCCCTAATGCTTACGGCTGCTACAGCATGGTTCACGGCCAGTTCGCCTGCTATGCTGCAATTGATCTACGGCAATCAGGCTATGATCTGGGTCCTGATGATTGCTGAGCTCGGACTGGTGATGGGAATTTCATGGGGCATTCAGCGTTTGTCGCCTACTCATGCCACATTACTTTTCCTCTTGTACTCCGTGGTAAACGGTCTCACGTTATCCAGCATCTTTTTTGCTTATTCCATAGGCACTATATACCAGGCTTTTGCTGCTGCGGCACTTACGTTTGGGGCTATGAGCATCATGGGGTATACGATTAAGAAAGATCTCTCCGGGCTTGGTGGCATCATGCTGATGGCACTTATCGGATTGATTATCGCCAGCGTCGTTAACATCTTTTGGAGCAATACGGTGCTTGACAGCATCATTACCTACGTGGGAGTCTTCCTCTTCGTTGGACTTACGGCGTATGACACACAGCGCATCAAGGCCATGTGTACTGCAGCCGAACAATATGGTGATGCGGCAGCTCCTCGTCGTGTCGCCATCCTGGGCGCCCTCTCTCTCTATCTGGACTTCATCAATCTTTTCCTCTATCTTCTGCGTCTGTTCGGACGTAGCCGTGATTAAGCGAGTTGGGGCGTTCCCCTATCTTCTGCGTCTGTTCGGACGTAGCCGTGATTAAGCGAATTGGGGCGTTCCCCTATCTTCTGCGTCTGTTCGGACGTAGCCGTGATTAAGCGAATTGGGGCGTTTCCCCTATCTTCTGCGTCTGTTCGGACGTAGCCGTGATTAAGCGAATTGGGGCGTTCCCCGTGGCTCAGCCTTTTACGTAAAAAGAACTATCGTTTTATCAATAAAGGAAATCCGTCAGCATATTGCTTGCTGGCGGATTTTCGTTGGTATGTATGGACCCGAAGATTGAAGGGCGCTGGTATCACGAAGATTGAAGGGCACTGGTATCACGAAGATTGAAGGGCGCTGGTATCACGAAGATAAGAGGGTTCTCATATCTTCTATATCGGGGATGGGCTTAAAGGATAGAAGCCAGGAATCTGTCTCACAGGTGAGACAAGGATGAACATCAGGTCGCTCAGGGCTGAACGACAGGTCGTTCAGGGCTGTGTGACAGGTCGTTCAGGGCTGCGTGACAGGTCGTGCAGGGATTCCGCTTCTTTTTCCTATAATCTTTTTGCGGCCTCCAAAGTGTTTTGCATAAGCATGCAAATGGTCATCGGACCGACACCACCGGGCACGGGGGTAATGAGCGAGCATTTTGGGGCTACGGTCTCGAAGTCTACGTCGCCTTGCAGGCGGAACCCACGGGCACGGGAAGCATCGGGAACGCGGGTAGTGCCTACGTCGATAACAACGGCACCGGGCTTGACCATATCTGCTTTAACGAAGGCAGGCTGACCAATGGCTGCAATGATGATATCAGCGGAACGGCATTCTTCGGCCAGTTGGGGCGAATGGCTGTGACATACTACCACCGTGGCATCGCCACCGCTTTTCTGGAGCATGAGTTGAGCCATAGGCTTGCCTACGATGTTCGAGCGGCCGAGGATGACACATTTCTTGCCGGAAGTCTTCACTTGATAGCGGCGCAACAATTCCAGAATGCCTTTAGGCGTAGCGCTGATAAAGGCGGGCAGACCGATAGCCATACGTCCGACGTTGATGGGATGGAAACCATCAACATCCTTCTTCGGGTCAATCGCTTCGATCACTTTCTGCTCATCGATATGGCGCGGCAAAGGAAGTTGAACGATGAAGCCATCGATGTCCTCATTGGCATTCAGTTTATCCACTTCGGCAAGCAAAGCAGCTTCGCTCAAGTCGTCTTCAAAACGAAGCAACGTGCTGCGGAAGCCACATTCCTCGCACGCGCGTACCTTATTATTAACATACGTCTCGGAACCGCCGTCGTGACCAACGAGAATCGCGGCCAGATGTGGACGCTTTCCTCCTGCTGCAACGATGCGTTCTACTTCTTGCTTGATTTCAGCCTTAATGGTTGCGGCTGTTGCTTTTCCGTCGATTAAAGTCATTATAAACGATGCTTAAAGTGTTTGATGCTTAAAGTGTTTGATGCTTAAAGGGTGAAACTTAAAGTATTAAACTTAAAGTTCGAAGCTTAAAGTTCGAGACTTAAAGTTTGAGACTTAAAGTTTGAGACTTAAAGTTTGATGCTAAAATTTTGATGCTAAAGATAATGTGAAATGTCTGCAGATTGCTTTTCATCGAAGTCGTAGCAGACCGGAATGCCTATGGTAGCATTGTTCGCCGTTCAAGGATTCTTTCATCAAAAGAGATCCCCCCAAACTTTAAACATAGCGCGCATGCGTGCTTATCTCCTTGGCATCTTGGCCATCATTTGGGCCATCTTGGGATCGGTGACCATCTTCATCATCTTGCGGGTCTGGTCGAACTGCTTGATGAGGCGGTTGACGGCCTGGATATCCGTACCGGAACCCTTGGCAATACGCTGGCGACGGCTGGTGTTGAGCAATTCGGGGTGGGAGCGTTCCTTGGGAGTCATCGATAAGATGATCGCCTCAATGCCTTTGAAAGCATCGTCGTCAATGTCTACGTCCTTCAAGGCCTTGCCCACTCCAGGAATCATGGAAGCCAGGTCCTTGATGTTACCCATCTTCTTGATTTGCTGGATTTGGGTGTAGAAATCATTGAAATCGAATTGGTTCTTGCGAATCTTTTTCTCTAAGCGGCGTGCTTCTTCTTCGTCGAATTGTTCCTGTGCACGTTCTACGAGGCTGACGATATCACCCATGCCGAGGATGCGGTCGGCCATACGTGCCGGATGGAAGGGGTCGATGGCTTCCATCTTCTCGCCGGTGCCAACGAACTTGATTGGCTTGTCCACGACGGTACGTATAGAGAGCGCAGCACCACCACGGGTGTCACCATCGAGTTTGGTGAGCACTACGCCAGTGTAGTCGAGACGTTCGTTGAATTCCTTGGCGGTGTTCACGGCATCCTGACCGGTCATGGCATCAACCACGAAGAGTGTTTCGTCGGGATTGATAGCGGCCTTGATCGCAGCAATCTCCTGCATGAGTTTTTCGTCGATCGCCAGACGACCGGCAGTATCCACGATAACGGTGTCGCATCCTTTGGAACGTGCCTCAATAATGGCGTTCTGTGCTATCTTCACGGGATCCTGGTTGTCCGGTTCCATATAGATGGGCACATCAATCTGCTCGGCCAGAACACGTAACTGCTCGATGGCAGCAGGGCGATAGACATCACAGGCGGCAAGCAAAGGCTTGCGGTTGCGCTTTGTCTTGAGCATATTGGCCAGTTTCCCGGCGAATGTGGTCTTACCGGCACCGTTCAAGCCCGCCATGAGAATGACGGCAGGATGGCTCTTCAGACTGAGGTCTTCGGTTTCGCCGCCCATGAGCAATGCCAACTCATCGTGGACGATCTTCACCATCATCTGTTGCGGTTTCACGGCCGTGAGGACGTTCTGTCCCAAGGCTTTCTGCTTCACAGTGTCGGTGAACTGTTTGGCTACTTTATAGTTGACGTCGGCGTCGAGGAGTGCGCGGCGCACATCCTTGAGGGTTTCGGCGACGTTGATTTCAGTGATTTTGCCTTCACCCTTCAGTATCTTGAAGGAGCGTTCAAGGCGTTCTGATAAATTCTCAAACATATATGATGATCTTAATCTTCCTAAATCCTCTTTTTGTTTATCTTTCTCTGACCGTTTGGGGCTCTTTGTAAACAAAGACTTCGTCGATAACGACCCCTTCGTCCAGGGCTTCAAACTTGAGTTCGTGATTTCCGTTGAGCTTGGTCAAGGGCAGATGGGCGATGACGGAAGCATAGTTTTGTGTCACATTTTGTTTCCAAGTCTCGCTACCCACAGGAGCATCATAGGTGAACGTCTGTGGTGCTCCGCCGTCTAATGACAACGAGAAACGCTGCTGGGCATCAATGGGATGAGTGGGCAGCATGTGAATCTCCACGTCGAGTGTTTTCTCCTTAACAAATTGGTAGGCAAACTTGTAAGTGATGTTGCAGCCCTTAGGCACAGGCATCGCACGAATGCTGGCTCCAAGTCCAAGAACGGGGTCAAGGATGCTGCTGCCTGAGAAACTGGAGGCATTATAGCTGGCACCATAGAACACTGCAATCGTGCGGGCATCGGTCACCAGGGGGGTAATGCCTTGAATATGCGGTATGGGTTGGAACACCGTGAGCGAACGAGGGTTGGAGCTGATGATACCATTCCATTTGCCGCCACACAGGGAATTGTATTTCAAGGTCAGGGATTGCACCAGATTGTGTGCCTCGTCGGAGCGTCGCCAAGTGCTATTGACATTGTCGCGTTGGAGATAGCTCAGACCATGACGTGCCAGCTGGGCAATGAGGTATTTGTCGTTCTGCGCCGCTGCTGCCAGTATCGGATATTCCACGAGTTGGAAGAAGGCGTTGTAGCGTGCGGGATGAGCGCGTCGGACGGAGTCGGCAATCCACTTGACATTGCGCTCCAACTGATCATAGCGACCGAGGCGGTGCCGGATTCGTTTCTCGCTCCAAGGCAGGTCGCGAATAGCACTCCAGTTATGGACTCCATCAGCGGGTTCGTGCAGCCGCGTCCCTGCCAGATGCTCGGGCTTGCGTTGGAAAGAGAGATGGTAGTGCTCCTTCAGATATATCGAGGATAAGCGGGCAATATCCCGGCCCACGTTCTGAGCGATAAATTCCTCAATGTGGCGGGCTACGCTTAATTCTTCCACAGCTGTAACATTCCAAGCCAGATCCATAAACAGCGCCAGCTGGTATTCGCTGGGTTTAATATCGCCCACATCGAGCACCCATAGTCGGTAGGCTCCGTGGTAGTATGCTTCGGTCAGCTGCTGGTACAGGAGGAATGGGCTTGCTGTGCCTAACCACAGATAGTCATGTGGAGCACCGCTGAACGAGGCATGGTAGAGCACGCCGTTGCCACCGGGGTGCTGGATTTCTTGTCCCGTGGGGAAATGGCTGATGTAACCGAAGCCATCATCCTGGCAGATGAGAGGTTGTCTGAGCGGGGCAGGTAGGGGTTGTGCGGGTCCGTGACCCATCAGGATGCCGTAATTCCTGGCTGTCGCGTGGCATTCAGGCGTTGCGAAATAAGAATTGGCCGTGCTCTCTTTGGCTGGCCAGAAGAGGTTGGCGCGTAAACGCAGCATCAGTTCGAAGATGCGCGTGGCCGTTTTACTACCCATGGAGAAGGTGCTGTTGGGCTCATAGGTATGATGTGCCCAAATCTCCAGTCCCCATTGCAGATCGCTCAGTTGTATGCCACGATAGAGCACATCGGGAGCCTGACGATTGAGGTAGCCATCGGGGAGTCGCAGTTCGGTGCGCACTTCAGGTTCCGCATCGGCCCACCATTCCCAGGGCGATACCCCCAGAAGGCGTGTGAATTCGATGATGCCATAGGCGGTCCCGAGGGCATCCCGACCTGCAATAACGAGTTGGCCGTTATCCGTTGTCGTGATGATGAAGCCTTGTGTCTTGTTGTTCAACCACGTCAGGTCCACACCCGTGTGCTGGAGTATTTTCTCTCCGGCCCCCTGAGCTGTACCAATGATGATGTTGGCGTGGTGACCGGTGCGTGTGACAGGAGCATTGAGCACGCGCATCAGGTCTTTCTCCATGAGCGAAAGTGCCGTAGCGACGACGTCATCTTCCCCGTCGTCCATATTCACTTTAACCTGATGGTGGGCAGATAAAACGAAAGCGCTGGCCTGAATGGTCAGCGCTGTCATAGCCAGGACAATCGTCGTGGCGAAAATTCTTTGAATCCGGCTGAGCATGACGCGCTAATTTAGTTGGCAGGTGCTTCAGCGGGAGCCTCGGCTGGTGCTTCAGTTGCAGGTGCCTCAGTTGCGGCAGCATCTGTGGCGGGCATGCCGGGCAAGTTGGTGGGAGCCGTAGCCTGCTGTTCGATGGCGGCATCCTCCATCACAGACGTGTCTGCGCTTGAGGCGGGGATGAAGAATACGGAGAGCACGCTGAATACCACCAT
Source organism: Bacteroidales bacterium (assembly GCA_024690405.1). Lineage (GTDB taxonomy): Bacteria > Bacteroidota > Bacteroidia > Bacteroidales > Bacteroidaceae > Physcousia. The sequence continues at coordinate 10,694 of JAILCU010000087.1, read as the reverse complement.
TGCGATGGCCAGTCCCCAAGTGACTTTCTCAATGACATCAGTGGTCTTGCGCACACCCATGACTTGGTTGCCGCTGGCAAAGCCGCTGGCGAGACCGCCTCCCTTAGACTCCTGAACGAGTACGATGAGACACATAAAGATGGATGCGATGACCACAAGGATAACGAGTAGATTGTACATGATGTTAAATATTTTTATTTGTTATTTCTTCGTTTGATGCCCGCTCGTTGATGATTAATTTCTCCAGGAAGCGGATTTGGTCTGCAAAGTAACGATTTTTTTTCGGATAAATCAAACTTATTCGCCTAATAATTTCAATTGCCTTCGTATATTTGCCCTGTTTGATGTAAATTCGTGCCAAAGTCTCGGTGAAATAGGTGTCGGAGGGGTCGGTTTTATGTACGAGATGTGCCTCTTTTCCTATTTCTTCTTCTAAATCATCGGCAAGGCTTTCGATGTCCTCTTCTTTGTCAGAATTTTGTATGGTGGGGACATCTTCCAGTTGCATAAGGTAAGACATATAGTCCACGGTGGCATCCGCACTCCGTGATTTGGACTTGGGCTGCTCGGGCAACTGACTGAGAAAGGAATCAATGAGTGTTTGCGTACGGTCGGTATCAGCGCCGTTCGCAAGTACGGCCGATTTATCTCCTGAGATGGGCACGGTCGGGTTAGCCGAGGCCGCTTGAGAGGGAGAGGTTTGCGATGAGCCCGCTTGAGAGGTTCCGACCTGTGGTGAGCCCGCTTGAGAGGTTTCTGCCTGCGATGAGCCCGCTTGAGAGGTTTCTGCCTGTGATGAGCCCGCTTGAGAGGGAGACGCTTGTGATGAGGCCGCTTGAGAGGGAGACGCCTGTGATGAGGCCGCTTGAGAGAGGTCGGCCTGCGATGAGGCGGCGGCGAATGGAGCTGGTGTCAGAGAGTTTGTTCCCGCCTCTTTCGGAGCAGGCTGCTTTGCCGCAGACCATTGGTAATGATCACTATCGAAGAGATAGAAGAGTTGACGACGGTCCGGAAGACAAACGGCCGCTTTGCGCAGTTCGGCACCGAAACGGTCGTCCTGTAACTGAAAGAGGCCAAGCAGGTAGAGTAATCGGGCCGTTTGGAAGGATGGATGGCGTTCCACCAGTTGCTCCAGATTGCGCACCGCTTCAGCGTTGAGCAGTTCGGGATGTTGGATATAAGTCGTCAGGGATTGCATGTCGATAGTCGTTTATTGGCTACGGAGGCCTTGATGATGTCTTTTTAGATAGGTTAGATGTGCGTTCCGGATGTTTACTTTTTAGATAAGTAAGATGTGCGTTCCGGATGTTTACCAATTCGCCACGGTGGCGTTGAAGATCTGGTCAACAATGTCCTTGGTCATCTGCGTGACGAGTTCCTCCTGTACGTTTACCAACTGCTGGGTGGCATCGTATTCCGTAGTGGCCGTGAACTGGCGTTCGAAGTCATCGGTGTGTTTCTTGTTGTTGGTGAAGCGAACGTTGACGGTCATCTTCAACTGCACTTGTGAACTGTATCCATCACTGCCTACTCCCTTGTTAAACTGGTCAAAGCCAGTGATTTCGCCTGCAACGATGAGGTCGCCGCCACGTTTGACCTGCCGCAGTTTAGTCTGTTGTGCATAGATGTCGGTGAGGCGGTTATTGAAAATGGATTGCATCGGCGCCCATACGTAGGCTGAACGGATAGGGAATGGGTCGATCTGTATGGTCTTGGTAGTCGCGTAGTCGATGCTGGCGCCATTGAACTTGTAGCTGATAGAGCACGAAGTGAGTGTCAGCAGGCACGTGGAGAGGGATAACAGCGTCACGATGACAGACGCGAGCAGCTGGCTGCCATGCCATGTGCCCGAGGGCATTCGTACGCGAAAGGAGCGAACCGGAGAATCGTTTCTCCGGGAATCTGCTGATGCATCTTGCGACTTGTCGGACCGGATGTTTTTGAAGGAAGTTTTTTTCATGTGATGCTTCGCCTTTGTCGGGATACCCGAAGGTCAATACCTGGCGGGGGCTGGTCTTTTTCGAGCGGTGGATAGTGCTGGTTGGAAATACGCAGGGATAGGGAGCCTCAGATGTCGTCGAGTCCGTATTCCTTGATCTTGCGGTAAAGTGTTCGTTCGCTAATGTGCAGTTCTTCTGCTGCACGCTTGCGCCGTCCCCGGTTTTTCTCGAGGGCCTTGATAATGAGGTGCTTTTCCTGCTCATCGATGGAAAGCGATTCCTCTACATATTCCTCGGCATAAGGCGTGTCGGTATGGTTGTCCCGAATCGGGCCTGAGGAATGGGTGGAAACCACGGTAGGAACTACGGCAGGTCTGGAACTCATGGGCTGTTGCGGGGCAGCCATCGGCATAGTCGCACCTTGAAGCCCACTCCCGGGAGACATCGTGGAGAGTTGCTGTTTCAGGTCGTTCACCTCGCGGTGCAAGGCGTTGATCATTTGGAAGAGCATTTCGCGTTCGGTCTGATAGCTGTGCGTCTGGTCGTTGTTCCTGCCTACGCGTACGAGGCCGCCTTTCTCCTCGATGGTGGGCCATATCTCATAGTCGGAGAGGATGTCGGGGGTCACTACGCGTGTATCGCGCAGGAGGATGGACATCTGTTCCGTGACGTTCTTGAGTTGTCGAATGTTTCCCGGCCATTTGTAGCGCTTCATGATTTCCTCTGCCTCGGGCGAGAGCGTGATACGCTCGGGCATCTGGTATTTGGCCGCAATTTCCATGGCGAACTTCTTGAACAGGAGGATGATGTCCTCCCCGCGTTCGCGCAAAGGTGGCATTTTGATGGGAATCGTATTGAGACGATAGAAGAGGTCTTCGCGGAAATGGCCGTCGCGTATGGCGGCCTGGATATTGACATTGGTTGCAGCCACGACGCGCACGTTGGTCTTTCTCACCACGCTGCTGCCCACACGGATGTATTCTCCATTCTCAAGCACACGCAACAAACGGGCTTGTGTGCTTAGGGGGAGTTCGCCCACCTCGTCGAGGAAGAGCGTACCTCCGTCGGCGGCACCGAAATAGCCTTCGTGTTCGGCAATGGCTCCCGTGAAGGCGCCTTTTTCGTGACCGAAGAGTTCGCTGTCGATGGTGCCTTCGGGAATGGAGCCGCAGTTGATGGCAAAATATTTGCGGGTGCGGCGCAGGCTATTGTCATGGATGAGGCGCGGAATGATTTCCTTACCCACGCCGCTCTCGCCGGTGATGAGCACCGAAAGGTCGGTCTTGGCCACTTGGAGAGCCGTGTCGAGGGCATGGTTCAGCGCTTCGCAATTGCCTACGATGCCATAGCGTTGTTTGATGGGTTGCAGAGCTTTGGTATCCATATTATCCTCTTTCAGAACGGTCGCGCTTGTCCACATAGAGCTTTTCAAGCGGAGCCTGGTGTGCTTCGTCCCATGCCTGACGGGCCCTGTAGATGTCGATGGCGGCATAAATGGCCTGGCGGAACGAGTTCTCGTCGGCCTGTCCTTGTCCGGCGATGTCGTAAGCTGTGCCGTGGTCGGGACTGGTACGTACGATATCCAGGCCTGCGGTGAAGTTGACGCCGTCGTCCATGGCCAGCAGTTTGAAAGGTGCCAGGCCTTGGTCGTGGTACATCGCGAGAATGGCGTCGTAGTATTCGTAGCTTCTTGTGCCGAAGAAACCGTCGGCAGGGAAGGGACCATAGACATTGATACCCTCTTCTGCTGCTTTGTCGATGGCGGGTTTGAGGATCGTCTGTTCCTCGTTGCCCAACAGCCCGTTGTCGCCCGCATGGGGGTTAAGTGCCAGCATGGCAATACGTGGTTTTTCTACATTGAAGTCACGGCGTAGCGAGTGGTTGAGAATACGTAGCTTGGCCAGCAGACCGTCCTCTGAAATGGCTGCTGCTACTTCGCTGATGGGCAGGTGCGTGGTGGCCAGTGCTACCCGCACGTGCTCGTTCATCAATATCATAAGCGCTTTCTGTCCGTCCTTTCCCGTACGCTCCTCGATGTATTCTGTGTGTCCGGGAAAATGGAACTTCTCGCTCTGAATGGAATGCTTGTTGATAGGGGCTGTCACGAGCACGTCGATTTCTCCTTGGCGCCAGTCGTTAATCGCCCTTTCAAGGGCTGCCAGTGCGGCTTCGCCGGCTTCCTCGCTGGCTTGTCCGAGCTCAATCTTTACTTCGTCAGCGGTGCAGTGGAGCACGTTGAGCGTGTCGGCATGTGCATCGGAAGCTTGCGAGATAGGACTGAAATTCACTTGCAAATCGAGGCTCTTGCGGTGGTAGCTGGCCACTTTTGGCGAGCCGTAGATGATGGGCGTGCAGAGCTCCATCATGGTGGGGTCTGCAAAGGTCTTCAGAATGACTTCATAGCCAATTCCGTTGGGGTCGCCATGTGTAATGCCTACTTTTATCTTACTCATATTGTATTGTTTTTGTTTCTGATTCTGATCATGATGGCCGTTGGACGGTAGGGGGGAGAAGAGGGGGCGGTGTCACTACGGCACAAATCCCCGGCAGGCTTATTTCTTTTCGCGTCGTGCAGCCTTCTGCTCTTCGGGCGTCACGGCCACCTCTTCGAGGGTGGTGACGATCGGTGATGTCTTCTCGTCGGGCAGGTTGAGCGTGTAGAGCGAGCCCTCGAGGCGGCGCATGAGTCCGCGTTTCATTTTCTCCGGTGCAAAGACAAAGCCTTCGACCACGATGACGAGGTTGCGGGTGGTGTCGACGCGCGAGTGGCTGACGAAAGGTCCGCCCATTCCGTCGTTCTCCATGTACCACAAGCCGCGTGCCTCGAGGGCATACTGGTTGTGTACGACGATCGGCTTGACGGAGGTGCAGAGCGTGTCGGTGGCCATGTGCATAGAGGGCAGGGTGCCGGGGATGTTTTCTGCCATCACGCTGTCACGTTTGGCCAGGATATACCGCTTGTTAAAGGTCTCGGGACCCTCGTAGGGATAGCTGTACATGCAGATGTTCACCAGTGCCGAAGAGCCGTTGCTCGACGTCCAGAAGAAATTCTTGCCCCGCTTGTAACTTTTGATCTCCTCGGGTGCATGGAATTCGCAATCGAAGATTTCTTGGGCCAGCTGGGCTGTTTGCTTGGAATATTTCGTCTGCAGTTCCTTGACGAGGCGGTTCATCTCCATCTTCGTCAGGAAATCGATGATGTCCTGGCCATGGTCGAAGCAGAAGTCGGCGAATTCCTCGGGCGTCGGACTCTGAATGGTGAGCACAATCTGCTCCATCGCATATTTGTCTCGCGTGAACTTCATCGTCGTCTTGGTGTAGATCTGTTTATTGATATCCACGATGATGATGTTGCGGAAGATGTTGAGGATGTTGTCGAAACGCTTCGGGTCGACTTGCGAGATGTGAAACGAGCGCTCGGGCTGGGGAAGTCCGGGGATATCGGTGTCCAGAACATTGAAGAGCGCGCGACCCTGTTTGGCCTGCCACGCCTGGTCGCTCATCACCACCATCACCTCGTAAGGCCGTCCGCTGGCACGGGGAATCACGAACTCCTTCTTGCATGCGGAGAGCATGGCGGTGAGCAGTACAGAGAGGAGAATAAACCGTTTCATTGTTGTTTGTCTTTAGTGTTTAATAGTCCGCAGGCGGCGTCGATGTCTTGACCGCGTGAGGCGCGGATGGTGCAACGCACACCGTGGTGCGTGAGGTAATCGCGGAAAGCCGTCATGTGTTGCGAGTCGGCTTCGTGGAGGTGTTCTTCGCCGGGCAGCACGTGCCATCGTATGAGGTTCACCCGGCATTCTGTCTGACCTAACAGCCTTACCAGTTCGCGGGCATGGCGTTCGGTGCCGTTGCCTTTTTCAGAGTTATTCCCCCCGAAGATGATGTATTCGAAGGAGAGACGGCGCTGGCCTGTCCAATCGTATTGGCGCAGCAACTCGAGCATCTCGCTCAGCGCGTAACTGCGTTCGGCCAGCATGATGGCCGCACGCTCGTCGTGGAACGGGTTGTGCAGGCTGATCGCCAGGTGGCACGGACTCTCGTCGAGGAACCGCTTGAGCCCTTTGCGCAGTCCTACGGTTGACACCGTGATGCGTCGCGGACTCCACGCCCATCCGTAGTCCGCCATGAGCAGCTCGGTGGCGGGGAGCACGGCATCGAGATTGTCCATCGGTTCGCCTTGTCCCATGAACACGATGTTGGTGAGCCGGTCGCGCTCGGGCAGGGCATAGATCTGGTTCAGAATATCGGTGACGGTGAGGTTGCCTTGGAATCCCTGGCGGCCCGTCATGCAGAACTGACAAGCCATTTTGCACCCCACCTGGCAACTGACGCATACCGTGCCTCGCTCGGCATCGGGGATGAACACCGTCTCTACGCGTTGGCCCGATCGGGTGGGGAAGAGGTACTTGGCGGTGCCGTCCAGACTATGCTGGGCAGCCACGGGCGGAGTCAGCCCCACCTCGTAGCGTTCGTTCAAGCGTTCGCGCACGGCACGGCTGAGGTTGGTCATCCCGTCGATGGCGGTGACGCCCTTCTGGTAGATCCACTGTGCCATCTGCCGGGCTGCAAAAGCAGGTGCTCCCACTTCAGCGGCCACATTTTTCAGCTCATTGGGCATCATGCCCAGCAGTGGTTTCTTGTCGGCGTTTGTCATGATTCTCCTCGCGCGCGTACCTTTATATTAAGATATAGCGTGTTCATGCTTACACGCTATGGATGTGGACTTCTTTTTCCGTTGATGCCAGCCTGTCCGTACAGGGCTGGGCTTTTGTTGTGCAAAGGTAGAGTAAAAACTTTGAACGACCAAATGTTTTAGATTTTTTATGCCAAAATGTCAGCATCTGTTGCTCCCTAACCCTCCTTCTTGCATTTCTTTTGTTTCTTTTGAATAAAAAGTGGCGAAAAATGTTGGTGGTTTCGCAGAAATGATTTACCTTTGCACCCGCAAAAGCCGATAAGGCCACGCAAGTTCTAACATGGTGACTATAGTTCAGTTGGTTAGAGCGTCAGATTGTGGTTCTGAATGTCGTGGGTTCGAATCCCACTAGTCACCCCATCCCTCCCTCCCCCGACGAACCCCGCTTAGGTACTTTTTACTTAATGGGGTTCGTCACCTTTTTTACGCTTTTCAGGGCTGTGCTCGGGTGCTTGTGTTTTGTTCAAGAGACCTGCCGGTGAGCTTTTGGACGGACAAAAATGGCATGAAGGCCCAAAAAACGGGCCATTTTCTTGTCGGGGTAAAATCTTCATTGTATCTTTGTGCCATGAGAATGGTTATGTACTAAAATCAGGATAGATTATGTTTAAGAAGAAATCCTTATTGCTCGTGTTGGGTTTGAGCCTCACTGCAACGGCTCTTGCTGCTCCCGTCGGGCAGGATGAGGCCTTGCGCAAGGCAACGGCCTTCATGGCTTCCAGAAACCAGAAGCAAGGCCAGAAACGCCTTAAGGCAGCCCGTCGTCAGCCCGGAATGACGTTAGCCTCCGGGGCGCAGGATGCCAGTTACTATGTCTTCAATGTGGGCGAATCAGACGGTTTCGTTATTGTCAGCGGTGACGATTCCACGGTGCCTGTGCTGGGGTATGTAGATCATGGTAATTTTGATAGCCAGACCATACCTGATGCCATGCAGGCGTGGTTAGAGGACAACGGCCGTCAGATCAGACGCCTGCAGGCTTCGCCGGAGACCAAACCTGTTGCCGGGTGGTCGCAGGCTGCTATCGCTCCGCTCATCACCACCATGTGGAATCAATACAGCCCCTACAACAATGAATGTCCTGTCCTGCCCGATGGCAAGCCGGCCATCACAGGATGCGTGGCTACGACGATGGCGCAGATCATGTGTTATCATCGCTGGCCTGCTGCTGTTAAAACTGACATTCCGGCTTACGAGGGCGTGACGACGTGGGGGGATGCGGGCAAGCTGACATTCCCAGGCGTGCCGGCGGGTACGGTCTTTGAATGGGATAAAATGAAAGCCACCTATTCTGCCGACGAACCCGATGAGGTCGTGAAGCCTGTAGCTGTGCTGATGAAAGCTTGCGGAGCAGCTGCCAAGGCGGATTACACAAATCTCAATTCCGGTGGAACGAGTGCCAGAATAAACGATGCCCTGTATGCTTTATATCATTATTTCGACTATTCGCCAACCATTTCTTACGAAAGACGCGAGAACTATGATTATTCCGAATGGCTTGATCTCATCTATGCTGAACTGAAGGCCGGCCGGCCTGTTATCTATGACGGCCATAGCTACGAGAGCGGTCACTCGTTCATTGTCGATGGCTGCGATGGCAGCCTCTTCCATGTCAATTGGGGATGGGGCGGCTATTGCGACGGCTATTTCGTGCTCTCTGTCGCCAATCCGGGCAGCAATGAGGACTCGGACTCCAGCAATATCCGCAAAAACGCGATCTCCAGCCGGAAGCGCAGTTCTGAGCGCCTGTATGATGGCCTCGGTCCTTCCGATGATGGCTATAGCATGAACCAGGGCGTTATCATTGGCATCAAGAAGAACGAGGGCGAGCAGCCTGCGAATGTTCGCATGTTCTCGGCCATCGTTAAGGTGGAGGGCAATGAGATTACGGCCAGTTACGGCAATGATCAGTGCAACTCTTATCTCTTTGATTTCGGAATCGGATATGCTCAGGCCGACGGCAGCTATACCGCCTGCAAATATTATCAGGCGAAAGACCCGCTGCCCAATGGTCATCTCTATGCCGAAGTGTCGTTCCCGATCACAGAGCTGCCCGAAGGAACGTGGAAACTGGTGCCCATAAGCCGTTTGAGGGACACCGACAAATGGCTTCCCAATCTGAACGTCAGGCAGCATTACGTCCTGGCCACCTCTGACGGCACTGCTGTCACGCTGGAGTGGAAGAAACCCGTCGTAGCGTTGGAGGCTACGGCCTTTAGCTGCACGAGTAAGCATAAGCTTGGTCTTCAGCAGGATGTCTCTGTCAGCATCACGAATAAGGGTGATGAGTATTATGGACCGCTCTATTTCTATCTGGGGCAGGGCTCTACGGCTACGCTGATAAGGCCTGTTGGCGTCAGCGTCGAGGCAGGAGCCACCGAAACCATTCCTTTCGGCTTTATGCCTAAAGCCTCGGGCGAAAACATCTTGCTTGTGGCTACAGACGGGCAGTTGGGGAATGTCATCGGTCGGTACGTAATCAATATTAAATCGCAGGGCGAATCGGGCGAGAATCTCAGCGTGACTGCCATCAGGTTTAACAACGACAATGCTGCTACGCGGCTCATCCCGGCCTACGAAGGAACGATTACGGTGAAGAACGACGGCACGGAAGAGTTCGACGGAGAGTTGCTCCTGCGTATCCTCTACAACAGTGCGGGCCTTGAGGGCAACTATGTTTATTTGAAGGATGTTGATTTCAATGCGATTGTGCCTGCCGGAGGGTCTGCAGAAGTGCCTTTCAGCGTGAAAGGACTAATCCCGGGGAACTACTACTGGCCTATGTTTTATGTCGACAAAAAACTCCTCTGGAACCAAGGCAACGGAGCGGATATCCGCTGCTTCCATCCTGATGCCGATGGTATCTCTTCGCTGCATACGAATGACGTGGTCGCGCCCTGGTATACACCGTCGGGCATACCTGTTCAGCAGCCCAGACGTGGCGTGTACATCCGCAACGGCAGGCAGGTGCTTGTGCGATAGTCTCTCATCGAATCGTTTTTTGACAGATATGGAAAAACACACTTTTAAGGATTGGGTTCTGGCCACACGTCCGTGGTCGTTCCCCGCATCAACCATGCCCGTCGTGGTCACCATCGCCTGGTGCTGGGCCAAAGGTTTCGAGGTCAACTGGTGGTTTGGCCTTTGGGCGCTCGTCAACATCGTCTTCGTGCATGCTGCAGGCAATGTCTGGAGCGATATAGCCGACTATCGTAGCGGCGTGGATGCCGACGATACGTTCGGCGTGCGCCAGTTGGTGGACCATCAGTTCACGCCGCAGGAGTTCCGCCGTTTGTCGGTCTGCCTGAATATCATTGCCGTGCTGGGCGGTCTGGCCCTTGTCGGTCTTACCGGTCCCACCTTATTATATATCGGCATCATCGGCATCCTGCTCTCGCTGTGCTATCCTCGTTTGAAATATCATGCGATGGGCGACCTGGTCATCATCATGTGCTATTCCCTGCTGCCCATGACGGGTGTGTCGTTCATCGTCACAGGCGCCATCCAATGGGAGGTGCTGTGGCTGGCCTTGCCCGTCGGACTCATCACGGTGGGCATCCTGCATGCCAATAACGTACGCGATATCGAGACCGACAACCGTGCCGGCATCCACACGTTCCCGATGCTCACGGGCCGTCGTTTTGGCGTGAAACTTTATGCTGTAGAGGTGTTGTTCCCCTTCGCGTGGCTGCTTGGCCTCATGGCTTTTGGCATCGAGCCCTGGTGGCTGCTTACGGCCTTCCTGGCCTTGCCCGTGGCTTGGGGCAATGCCCGCACGATTCTCAACTACGAGCAGGGCGGCAAGGCTTCCTATGCCAATCTGGACGAGCGCACTGCCAAGTTGCAGATGATTTTCAGCATCCTGCTTGTCATTGGTCTCGTGCTGAGTGTTTTCTTTTGATTTTTAAGAATACGCACGCGGCGTCCGTTTCTGCTCATTCTTCTGTTTTTCTCCCTTATGAGAAAAGTTGTCTATAGTATATTGTTGGCAGCCATCCTGTGGTTCGTGATGTTCTTTCCCAACCTGGGACTGGACCTGAACTTCTGGGCCG
>JAILCU010000064.1 GCA_024690405.1 Bacteroidales bacterium | reverse complement strand
CAAAAAGTCGGAAATCTCGTGCATGGAGTACCGACTTTTTAGCAATTATTATATCAATGCGTCTCTACAATTTGCGTTTTTGCCAACTCTGCATTACGTTTGTCGGTCTGAGTAACCACGCGAGCGGCGAGTTGGAGGAAGGCATTGCCTGTGGGCGTAGAGGGGTCGAGCACGGCTGGAGTGCCTGCGTCTCCGCCCTCGCAAACACTCTGTACCAGGGGAATCTGTGCGAGTAATGGCACCTGCAGTTCCTCGGCCAATTTCTTGACACCATCGCGCCCGAAGATGTAGTAGCGGTTTTCGGGCAGTTCGGCAGGTGTGAACCAACTCATGTTCTCGACAAGACCGAGGATAGGTACGTTCACCTTTTCGTTGGTATACATATTCACCCCTTTGCGGGCATCAGCAAGAGCCACTTGTTGAGGTGTAGAAACGATGACGGCGCCTGTGATGGGGAGCGTCTGGACGAGGGTCAGATGAATATCCGAAGTGCCCGGAGGGGTGTCGAGGACGAAATAGTCCAGATCGCCCCAGGCGGCTTCTCCGATGAGTTGCTTGAGGGCATTTGAGGCCATCCCACCGCGCCATAAGGTCGGCGTGGCCGGGTCTACGAAGAAACCGATGGAGAGGATTTTGATGCCATATTTCTCAGCCGGGATGATCATGGTTTTGCCGTCACGTTCCTCGCTGAAGATCTGTTCGCCTTCGATTTGGAACATTTTAGGCACAGAGGGGCCAAAGATGTCGCAGTCAAGCAGTCCCACACGGTAGCCGAGGCGTGCAAGGCCGATGGCCAGGTTGGCTGCCACTGTGCTTTTGCCCACGCCGCCTTTTCCAGAGGATACGGCGATGATGTTGGGCGTGCCTTCGGTGGCGCCGCCCAGAAGGTTGCCGCCGCGGTGCTTGTCTTCTTTGGGAGAAGTTGTAGGAGATTGTGTCTTAGTGCTGATTTCCACGGTGACGTCCTTGGAGACATAAGCGTGGATTGCAGCCTCAGAGGCTTTGACCAGAGATTTGAGGAAAGGGTTGGTGGGCTTGTCGAAAAGAAGGGAGAAACTGACGTGCATGCCGGCAATGCGGAGGTCATCCTCGACCATGCCCATCTCTACGATGTCTTTGCCTGTGCCGGGATAGCGCACTGTGCGCAGGGCATCAATGATTAATTGAGGATAGAGCTGCAAAATAATAAAGAATTTAAAGGATTGAATGATGGGGAAGTAGCGAGAGGAATAAGACCGCGCAAATATGCGCGACACCCAACCGGAAAGATGAGGAGAGCGGGAAAATATGCGCGACACCCAACCGGAAGGATGAGGAGAGCGGGAAAATATGCGCGACACCTGACCGGCAGGATGGGGAGAGCGGGAAAATATGCGCGGCACCCAACCGGAAGGATGAGGAGAGCGGGAAAAAATGCGCGGCACCCAACCGGCAGGATGGGGAAAGCGGGAAAATATGCGCGGCACCTGACCGGAAGGATGAAATGAAGGGGATGATTTCTAAAGATACTATTTGGGCCATCAACTCAGAGGGAGGTCGCTCGGGTGGAGCGCTTTTGGCGGTTGTAACTGCGGTAATCGTCGAGTTCTATTTCTATCTCGGGCTCTATGAGGGCTTCCTCAGTGGGAATCTCGTTGAGGGTGGCCGGGAGACGGAACCGGAGGTATTTGATGGTGAGACCGCGATCGAGCCATTGCTGTTCGTAGTAGGTGCGAATGGAGAGGTCGAGGGAGGACGTATTGGTGGAGTCCGGGGCGACGAGAGTCTCTAAGGGTTGAGCGTATAAGTCATCAGTGCACACCTCACATGGAAGGTGGTTGACTTCGACGACATAACGAGTGTATGTAAAAAGGAAATTGGAGTCGGTCTTGAGGTGGATGACTCCGTTGTCAGCAAGGAAGTGGCGATAGCGGCGAAGGAAATATGTGGAGGAGAGTCGCTTGGTGGCTTTCTTCATCTGAGGATCAGAGAAGGTGAGCCAGATTTCGCTAACCTCGCCGGGAGCAAAGAAGCGGTCGATCATCTCGATGTTGGTGCGCAAGAATGCGACGTTTTTGAGACCTTCGTGCAATGCCTCTGTGGCACCGCTCCACATGCGTGCGCCTTTGATATCGACACCAATAAAGTTGCGGTCGGGATAGCGTCGTGCTAATCCCACGGCATATTCTCCTCGTCCGCAACCTAATTCGAGTACGATCGGGTTCTCGTTTCTGAAGAATTGCTCTCTCCACTGACCGCGCATGGCAAACGGCACGTTGTCAACGACCGAAAAAGGGTACTCGAAAACGTGGGGGTAGGTTGCCATATCGGCAAATTTGGCCAGCTTACCTTTTGACACCGCTTAATGATTTAAATCTTCCCCAACAGCACTCGAGGCGGTAGGGGAAGATGGATGATTGATACTTAAAATGTGTAGATGGGTAGATGGACCGTTAACGGGGTATGATCAAGTTCAACTTGTCCACTTCAAATAGACACTTGTTCACTTGTCCACTTCAAAGAATCCGCTCGCCCACTTGTCAACCAATCACGACTGTTGTCCATCCGTGTGTATCGGGTTCGATACCATACTGGATGTTCACTAATTTATGATATAGCTTGGTAGAGATTGGTCCCGGGACTCCGTCTTTGGCAAAAACGAAACTCCTCTTCGTCTCCGGATCATCGATGCGTTCGATGGGGCTGATGACAGCGGCCGTACCGCAAGCACCCGCTTCCTCGAAAGTTTCGAGTTCCTCGAGAGGTATCTGGCGGCGTTCTACTTTCAGACCCAGGTCTTCGGCCAACTGCATGAGGCTCATGTTGGTGACAGAAGGTAGAATACTGTTGGATTTCGGCGTAACATAAGTATTGTCCTTAATGCCAAAAAAGTTGGCCGCACCACACTCATCGATATACTTTTTCTCACGTGCGTCGAGGTAGAACTCGCAAGAATAGCCTTGATCATGAGCCCACTTGTTGGCGCGGAGGCTGGCCGCATAGTTGCCGCCGACCTTATAACAACCCGTGCCAAGGGGAGCAGAGCGATCGTAGTCGCGTGTGATGACGTAAGGATTGGTGGCAAAACCACCCTTGAAATAAGGTCCGACGGGCGTGACGAAAATCATAAACAGATAGTCGCTGGCAGGGTGAACACCCACCTGTGCCGTAGTACCAATCATGAGCGGACGCACATAGAGCGTTGCTCCGCTCTCATAAGGCGGGATGAAACGTTCGTTGAGGCGGATGACTTTCTTCACCATTTCCACGAAGAGGTCGGTTGGAACTTCCGGCATCACAAGGCCGCGGCATGTTGACTGCAGGCGTGCTGCATTCTCATTGACACGAAAGATGCGTACCTTTCCGTCGGGGCATCGGTAAGCTTTGAGCCCTTCGAAAGCTTCCTGTCCATAGTGGAGGCAGGTAGCAGCCATGCTCAGGTTTATGGTTTCTTCCGAGGTGACTTCGATCTCACCCCATTTGCCGTTGTGGTAGTTGCAGCGGACATTATAGTCTGTCGGCATATAGCCAAAGGACAGATTACTCCAATCAATTTCTTTCATTTTGGTAAATATTGCTTGTGTTTTTATATCACTCGGCTGCAAAAGTACACAAAAAGTTGCTAAAGGGCGAACTTTTTAAAGGAAAAGTGAGGAAGGAGGCCGTTTTTTACTCGCTGAGCAATTTTTGGATTTCCTCGTCGGCCTTGGTGAGCTTATCCTTGCAGAACTGGAGGAGCTGTTGTGCTTGTGTGAGCTTAGGCACCAGCTGGTCGATCGGCACCTCGCCGGTTTCCATTTCTCGGGCCAGTTTCTCAAGGTACTCAATGGCGGATTCGTAGCTCATTTCTTTTAGTTCCATAGATAGAATAGATTTGTGAAAAGTTTTAGATGTAAAAACAGACCGAAACAATCAGGAAAATGCAGGATGGGCAACGATGAACCATGGGTTGTGGAGATCCGGCTTATTGTAATGAAGGGGGAGCGCTGTGGCAGGATCTGTGATGGAGCATCCGACGGCAGCGGCGATAGCATGCCCCGCAGCAGTATCCCATTCCATCGTGGGGGCGTGGCGAGGATAGATGTCCGCTTTGCCTTCTGCGACGAGACAGATCTTGAGGCTGCTGCCGGAGGAGATGAGTTGGAGGTCGGGGTGGGCGTGACGGAGGGTGTTGATGAAAGCTTCAGTCTCCGAAGAGAGGTGACTGCGGGACGCCACGACCGTGAAGGGGCGTGACGCGGCCTTGAGCGGTAGGGATTGCGGAGGAACGGATGGCGGCGCAGGGGAGTCGAATGAGGCTCCGTCTTGTTTCCAGGCACCCTCACCCACCATTCCGTAATAGAGTTGGCGCTTCACGGGGACGTAGATAACGCCGAGGATGGGTGCTCCGTCTTCTACGAGGGCTATATTAACAGTAAATTCACCATTCCTTTTGATGAACTCCTTTGTGCCGTCGAGGGGATCTACGATCCACAGGCGTTGCCATTGTTGACGCTCCTCATAAGGCAGATGGGCCCCTTCCTCGCTTAATACGGGAATGTCCGTGGCCTCGAGATAAGACATGATACGGGCATGCGCTGCCTTGTCGGCAAGAGTGAGTGGCGAATTGTCAGCCTTGCGCTCAATGCCAAAATCGGCGGCGGGGTCCGAGTAGATCTCCATGATGTCAAGACCTGCGTGCAAAGCAGCTTTGACTGCTATTGAGAGGAGTGTGGTCAAGGGATACAAATCTTTTATTAGAGGGATTAGAACGTCTGCTTTTTTTAAGCTGAAACTTTGTCACGGTGCATTACACAACCGAATAGAGGAGCAGAATGATAAGTTGAGCTGTGAGGATGCGGAGGAACATACACAGAGGATAGACGGTGGAGTATCCTACGGCAGGGGCATCATTGTTGGCCGTCTGGTTGGCATAAGCCAGGGCTGGCGGGTCAGTAGTGGCGCCAGCGATCAGTCCCATCAGTCTGAAATAGTTCATCTTGTATTTCAGGCGGGCTAAAGTACCTATAATTAATATAGGTATGACAGTGATAAGGAAACCGCTCCATACATACGTCAAACCATCGCCTTCCGTGACGGTCTGCCAGAAAGTAGCTCCTGCTTTGATGCCAACAGATGCAAGGAAGAGGACAAGTCCGAATTCGCGAAGCATCAGGTTGGCAGAAGTGGTAGTATAACTGACCAGATGTGCCTTGTAGCCAAAGCGTCCAATGAGGATGGCAATGATGAGAGGACCGCCGGCCAGACCAAGCTTGATCGGTGTGGGGATGCCAGGCAATGCGATAGGCATCATTCCAAAAATGATACCAACCACGATACCGATAAACAAGGCACCAAGGTTAGGGGTGTCAAGGCGCTTTACCTCGTTGCCGAGGACGTTTGCCACCCGATTGACGGCGTCTTCGGGTCCTACGCAAACCAGCTTGTCACCGATTTGTATGCGGAGGTTGCGGTCGGCGAAGAGATTCATGCCATTGCGGAGGATACGAGTGACGTTCACGCCATAAACGGAACTGAAATGCAGTTGACCAAAGGTCTTTCCGTTTACATTCGGTTGTGTGACCAAAACGTTTTTTGAGACCATCGGAACGTCCTGTTCTTCCCATTGCACATGGTCGACAGGTCCGATGAAGGCAGAGATCGCCTCCCAGTCGTCTTCGGCACAAGTGATGTACATGAGGTCGCCAGTGGTGACAATCGTGTCGCGGTTGGGGATGGAGACGTGACCCTCATGCAAGAAGCGTGAGCAGACAAAGTTGCGTCCCAAGAAATTGCGGATTTGAAGAATGGTGCGTCCGCTCAGCGCTTTATTTTCGGCGCGCAAAGTCATTCGATGCGGTTTTGCGTGAGGGTTTTCGTTCATCTCCTGCTCAATCTGTTCTTCTTCTTTCTTCAGACTGATGCCACAGATGTATCGAATGGCAATGATCGCACCGATGATGCCTACAACGCCGAGGGGATAAGCACAGGCATAGCCAGATGCAATCTGGGGAATCTGGGCTGCTCCTTTGTAAACCGTAGCTACAGCTTCAGAAGCCGCGCCGAGACCCGGTGTATTGGTGATGGCGCCACAAAGGACACCGGTCATCATGGAGAGGTTCCACACATTGGCGCCACCTTTGATGGAAGGGTCGTAAAAGAGGATAAAAAACAGAGCCAGCATCGTGATGACATTCAAGCCGACGATTCCCATGGCAAGCATGTTAGAAGTGATGCCGCCTTTGGCAAAACTCTCAAAGAAACCGGGACCTACCTGCAGACCAATGCAGTAAACAAAGAGAATGAGGCCGAAGTCCTGTACGTAGTTGAGCACTTCCGGCGTTCCGGTAAAGCCGATATGTCCGGCGAGGATACCGGCAAAAAGGACGAAGGTGACACCTAAAGAGATGCCAAAAATTTTGAGGCGTCCAAGAGCGATGCCTACTGAGATGACCAGCGAATAAAGCACTACGATGTGCGCTATCGAGTCGGTGTTCGTGAAAAGATTAATGAGCCAATCCATGAAAAGTGAACGTTGAACTTGACGTGTCGGACAAAAAAGATGGATGAAAACAGATGGATTTGTTAAATTCGGGGGCAAAGGTATAAAAAATCACTCAGTATTCGTGGCGATGAAGCTAAAAAAATGGCTTTGAGTGGGATTTTTTAGTCTGATGTGAACGGCGATGTCAAAAATGAAACAGCGGAAGCGACATAGTGATAGCAGATGTGTCCGGAAACCGCAGATGACCCATTCCATCAGCAAAGGTCCGTCAGCCCTTCTTTGATGCGGAAGAGTATTGTGTTATCTTTTTTCTTTAAAAAAAAGTTGGATGAGCGACGCGCATTCTTCCGCGAGGATTCCAGTTGAGACCTGAGTCTTGGGGTGTAGCGCAGCAGGGGCAAAGCGCTGATAGCCCCGTTTGGGGTCAGGGGCGGCGTATACGAGACGTCCCAGTTGTGCCCATGCTATGGCCCCGGCGCACATTACGCACGGCTCGACGGTGACGTAAAGCGTGCACTCGTGCAGGTATTTCCCGCCAAGCGCTGTGGCTGCGGCTGTGATTGCTTGCATTTCGGCGTGCGCTGTGACGTCTGTCAGGCGTTCGGTCAAGTTGTGTGCCTTTGCGATAATCTGTCCGCGGCAAGTGATTATGGCCCCAATGGGAACCTCCCCTATAGATGCGGCTATTTGCGCTTCGGAATAGGCCAAGCGCATCATGCGGAGATCAAAATCTTCTGTATTCATACCTGTTTGCTGTTGTATTATTTCCGATATGATGAGGCTGGGAAAGGATGATAAAGAAGACGAAGCACTGCATCAAATGTGTGAAAGGTATAGCTCATCCGGAGACGTGTGCTTGTTCCGCTGCAATCCTTGATTTTCCAGCTGCAAAGGTAAGAAACGTACGCGATTGGAGCAAGAAAAGCGCATAATAATACATAAAAAGGTTTAAAAGAGAAACATTGTTTGCCTAAAAATGACTACATTTGCACGCTATAATGTTTGATTAACACATATTATGGGAAAAATAATTGCATTGGCCAATCAGAAAGGTGGGGTTGGCAAAACCACCACTTCAATGAATCTGGCCGCTTCTTTGGCCACTTTGGAGCAGCGCGTGCTGCTCGTTGACGCCGACCCACAGGCTAACGCCTCCAGCGGTGTCGGCATTGATATAAAAAGCATAGAGACAAGTATTTACGAATGTCTGATCAATCAAGTCGATGCGCGTGAAGCAATCTTTGAGACCGATGTGCCAGGGTTGGATATCATCCCAAGCCACATCGACCTGGTAGGGGCAGAGATCGAGATGCTCAATATGGAACAGCGCGAACGCGTGATGTCGAATTTGTTGCGTCCGCTGTTGTCGGAGTATGATTACATCCTCATAGACTGTTCCCCTTCGTTAGGTCTTATCACGGTGAATGCACTGACCGCTGCGGACTCCGTGATCATTCCGGTACAATGCGAATATTTCGCGTTGGAGGGGATTTCCAAACTGCTGAATACCATTAAGATTATAAAGCAGAAATTGAATCCAAAACTCGAGATAGAAGGTTTCCTGCTGACGATGTTTGATTCACGTCTTCGTTTATCCAATCAAGTGAAGGACGATGTACAGCGTCACTTCCAGGAACTTGTTTTTAATACAGTCATTAACCGCAATGTCAAACTTGCTGAAGCTCCGGGGCACGGCGTTCCGGCAATCCTCTATGATGTCGATAGCATGGGAGCACGCAACCATTTGGAGTTGGCAAAAGAAATCTTAGAGAAAAACAAAAGATAAAGGAATATGGCACCACATAAAAAATATCCGGCACTTGGACGAGGACTGGATGCACTGATTCAGCCAGAGGAAGTTCATACCGAGGGTTCGTCGAGCATCAACGAAATACCTCTCTCGCTGATTCATCCCAATCCCAACCAGCCGCGACACGAATTCGACCCGGAAGCCCTGCAGGAACTGTCCGACAGCATCAAGGAAATCGGGATTATTCAACCCATCACTCTCAGGAAGTTGGACGATGAGACTTACGAGATTATCGCCGGCGAGCGTCGTTGGCGCGCCTCTCAGATGGCAGGCTTGGCGGTCATCCCCGCCTATATCCTCACGGCCAACGACGAAAACGTTATGGAAATGGCGCTGATCGAGAACATCCAACGCCAAGATCTCAACGCCTTGGAAATCGCGCTGGCCTATCAGCATCTGCTGGAACAATATGGTATGACTCAAGATCGGCTGAGTGAACGTGTGGGCAAGAAACGCGCTACCGTGACGAACTATCTGCGTTTGCTCAAGTTGCCTGCTTCCATACAGATGGCTTTACAAAATCGCGAGCTGGAGATGGGGCATGCCCGTGCTCTGCTCTCGTTGGATAATCCAGCCCTACAGCTGAAAGTGTTCAGCGAGATGCAGCGCGAACACTTGAGCGTGCGTAAAGTCGAGGAACTCGTCAAACGTCTCATGCAAGGCGAGACGGTGAGCGTTGCCGGGCAGAAGTTGCGCCCTAAGCGTTCGTTGCTGAGTCGTGAGTATGCCCTTCTGCGTGACAACTTGTCGCAATGTTTCCAGACCAAGGTCCAATTCACCTGTTCCGATAATGGAAAGGGGAAAATCACCATCCCGTTTGCCAATGAGGAAGAGATGGAGCGTATTGTGGCTTTGTTGGATAAATTAAAGAATTAAAGGTTGGAGACATTGAAACGTTTGTCGGACATAAGTTGGAGAGTGATGGCAACGGTAGTGGCTACATTGTTGTGCTTTGCTTCCGCTCACGCGCAGGAACCGTTATTGCCGGCCATGGAAGACAGTGTAAAGGTGGCAATAGCCCATGCGGATAGCGTGGCAACCAGGATAACCCAAACTGTTGTGGTGCTCGATTCAGCACAGATGGTCCGCGCCGATAGCCTGTCTTCTGCCATCGTACAAGCGATGCAACCTTCGTTTCAACCCGATCCCATCCGTGCATTGTGGTTGAGCCTGGTGTTGCCCGGGGCGGGTCAGATCTACAATCACAAGTATTGGAAATTGCCCATCATCTATGGCGGCTTTCTTGGTTGTGCCTATGCACTGAGCTGGAACGGGCAGATGCTCAGCGACTATTCCCAAGCATATTTGGATATCATGGATTCAGACCCGGATACCAAATCTTATGAAAAGATGTTGCCGCTCAACTATAGCATCGTAGGTCGAGAGCAGCAGTTTCAGGAGATTTTCAAGAACAAGAAGAACTACTATCGCAAATACCGCGATATGAGCGTGATGGCTTTTGTTGCCGTATATGCCTTGTCGGTTCTTGACGCTTATGTGGATGCCGAACTCTCAAGTTTCGACATTTCAGAAGACCTTTCGATGCAGGTTCATCCTACAGTCATTACGCCCACGACGCCACAGCACCATAATGGTGTCTGTACCTTTAAATATCAAGGCCTCGGAGTTTCGCTCTGCCTAAATTTCTAAATGCATTAAAAAGAACAACCCTATGAAACGATATTTACTAACATTCCTTTTTTCATTGCCGTTGGCGGTCCTCCCCTTCAATGTCTTTGCCCAAGATGTGGTTGACGAAGAGGATGAGGTGGAGGAGGAAGAAGAGACCATTGAGGTCTTTGACGAAAGCTTTGATGAAGGAGAAGACATTGCATTACCGGAAGGTATGACCTCGGAATTAGACAGCTTGTTGCAAGAATGGAACAATAAGAGCTATCTCATTCCCGAGGGAGACTGTGTCAGCGGTGAGAATCCCGAGTTTGACAAAGAAACCTACATTCATCGCCTGCAGCGTCTGCCGAATGTGATTGAGATGCCATATAACGATGTCGTTCGGGCGATGATTGACCAGTATACAGGCCGTTTGCGACGCACGGTCAGTCTGATGCTGGGTGCGAGCAATTTCTACACACCTGTTTTCGAGGAAGCGCTTGAAGCCTATCAGTTGCCGTTAGAACTTAAATATCTGCCTGTCATAGAATCGGCATTGAATCCCATGGCTGTTAGCCGTGCAGGTGCTGTCGGCCTGTGGCAGTTTATGATCACAACCGGCAAACAATATGGTCTGGAGGTTACGAGTCTTATCGATGAGCGCAAGGACCCTATCAAATCGAGCTACGCTGCAGCCCATTATCTCAAGGACCTCTACGACATCTTCGGCGACTGGTCGTTAGCCATCGCTTCCTATAATTGCGGCCCGAACAATGTGCGTAAAGCCATTACGCGTGCCGGTGGAGAACGCGATTATTGGAAGATTTATCCCTATCTGCCGCGCGAGACCCGTGGCTATGTCCCTGCTTTCATCGCTGCCAATTACGTGATGAACTACTATTGTGATCATAACATCTGTCCAGCTTCCACTCAGTTGCCGGCATCGACCGATACGATCCTTTTGAACCGCAACCTGCATATGGATCAGATTGTCGCTCAATGTAATGTACCTATAGAGGAGGTCAAGGCTTTGAATCCTCAATATCGCACAGCCATCATCCCTGGCGACAACCACACCTGCACCTTGCGCTTACCGACGATTGCGATGACCGCATTCCTTGAAGCTGGCGATAGCGTCTATTCTTACCGTGCTACAGAACTGTTGACAACCCGCCGTGAGATTGAACTCACTCAGGAGCAGGTGAATAGCAGCAAAAGTAAAACGCGGAGCTCGAAACGGCGTAGTCAGGCCAGGCGTCATGTCAGTGTGCGTCGTGGAGATACCCTTGGAGCGATTGCGCGCCGCAATGGCACCACAGTGAGCAAGTTGCGTCGTCTGAATGGCATTCGAGGCAGCAATATCCGGGCCGGACAGCGACTTCGCGTC
Organism: Bacteroidales bacterium; assembly: GCA_024690405.1. GTDB lineage: Bacteria > Bacteroidota > Bacteroidia > Bacteroidales > Bacteroidaceae > Physcousia. The sequence continues at coordinate 14,761 of JAILCU010000064.1, read as the reverse complement.
AGATAATTCTACTCTAAAATAACTATTATGGACGAGGCCCTTCAACAAGCTCAGCAGGACGAGCAGATGGTGCAACAGGCTTTTCAGCATCTCCTCGACACTTATCTTGCTTCGCCCCATCGAAAGAAAGTCGACATTATCACCAAGGCTTTCAATTTCGCCAAACAAGCGCACAAAGGCGTGCGCCGTCTGTCCGGCGAACCTTATATTATGCACCCATTAGCTGTCGCACAAATCGTCTGTGGGGAAATTGGGTTAGGCTCTACAAGTATTTGTGCAGCCTTATTGCATGATGTGGTAGAAGATACCGAATATACTGTCGAAGACCTTACGAACATCTTCGGTGAGAAGATTGCACAGATTGTAGACGGTCTAACAAAGATTTCGGGCGGCATCTTCGGAGATAAGGCTTCAGCCCAGGCTGAGTCGTTCAAGAAGCTGCTACTCACGATGAGCGATGACATTCGGGTGATTCTGATCAAGATTAGCGACCGTCTGCACAACATGCGCACATTGGGCTCGCAACCGCCACATAAGCAATATAAGATTGCGGGCGAAACCCTTTATATCTATGCCCCCCTTGCCAATCGCTTAGGTCTGAATCTCATCAAGGAGGAGCTGGAAGATCTCAGCTTCCGCTATGAGCAGCCAGAGACCCACGACAAGATCTGTGCACAGCTGGAGGAGATTCGTCCACACCTTGATGAGGCATTCCATAGCTTTATTTTGCCCATTCGCAACAGCCTTGATAAATTGGGTTTCCATTATGATATCAAGGCCCGCATAAAACGTCCTTTTAGTATTTGGATGAAGATGCAGAACAAGCATGTGCCCTTCGAGGAAATATACGACCTGCTTGCTGTGCGTGTCATCTTTGATCCCCACCGTGCAGACACCGAGATTCAGGACTGTTTTCAAATCTACGCCGCATGTACAGCCATTTACCGGGCTCATCCCGAACGTTTCCGCGATTGGCTCAGCCATCCTAAGAGCAATGGCTATCAAGCCTTGCATACGACATTGATGAGTTCTCAAGGCCAATGGGTGGAGTTGCAGATTCGTTCACGTAGGATGGATGAGATGGCAGAACGTGGTTTTGCGGCTCACTGGAAATATAAAGAGGGAGCTAAAGATACGGCAGACAGTGAGACGGAGCTTGACAAATGGCTGGCCACCATCAAGGAACTGCTTGACGACCCTCAGCCGTCGGCCATGGATTTTCTCTCCACCATCCGCCTTAATCTTTATTCTTCCGAGATATTGGTGATTACTCCTAAAGGTGAGTTCAAGACGATGCCGGCAGGTTGTACTGTTCTTGATTTCGCTTTCTCTATTCACTCTGAGATTGGCACACGTTGCATCGGCGCAAAAGTCAACCATCAGTTGGTTCCCATCAACTACGAACTCAAGAGTGGTGATCAAGTCGAAATTCTGTCGTCCAATAGTGCTCATGTACTCCCTTCGTGGTTAGAAGTGGCGACAACGGCAAAGGCCAAGAATAAGATCTCGGCTGTGCTGCGCAAAGAACGGCGCAAGCAGCAGAAAGAAGGTGAGGATTTATTGGAGGACTGGTGTCTGAAACATGAACTTTTGGCCAATAGCCTTGTCTATGACCGTCTTGTAAAAGCTCACCGGTTGCCTTCGCGAGAGCAGTTGCTGGTGGATATCGGTGCGGGAAAGATTGTTCTCGGCGAGGAGGATCTGACCGCTGTGCAGACGGATAGTGACAACAAGTCACAGGAAAAGAACGGTTGGAAACGTTTTGTGCCTTTCCTCAAGAACAAGAGTAAAACCATTGCCAGCGTGAGCGACGGCAATGCTCCTCTGCCTGCAATCGACCGTAAGAAACCACTATACCTTAACGAAGAAAATATGGGCCGCGTGACGATGTGCCCAGAATGTCATCCTATTCCTGGTGACGAGGTGTTAGGCTATTTCGATGAGCAGAACAGAATCGTTGTTCATAAGCGTCGTTGCGAGATTGCGGACCGTCTGAAAAACGTTGATGGAAATCATATTCTTGCTGTCTTTTGGGACACTCATAAGAAGTTGTATTTTTCCGCAACGCTGCACATGGAAGGGATTGACCGTGTAGGCATCATCAAGAGCCTCGCAGATGTGGTTACGCAGCAGCTCAATGTCAATGTCCATCGCTTGACTATAGCTGCCAACGAAGGCATTTTTCAAGGCGATATTGAACTGAGTGTGTTCGACACACACGACCTCGATATTATTATAAAGAACATCAAGAAAATCGACGGTATAGAGGATGTCACGCGAATCAGTTGATATGGCCTCTTTCCTGCTCGTCCTTTAACATTATCTTACATCTATGAACCGCTTAATAACCATTTTAGCTACCGTTTTGGTCACTCTTAACATGCAGGCTGCCAAGAATCCCCTTGTTTCACGCATAGATCCCACTGACTGGTATGTTGGACTCCGCCACTCATCCCTACAGTTGATGGTCTATGGGGCAGGTATCCGTGAAGCCGCAGTTTCCACTTCTCGTACGGATGTGCGTATCGATTCGTTGGTGCGTTTGGATTCTCCCAACTATCTTCTGGTCTATCTCGATCTCAGCGAGGCTGACGCCGGCGTTTTGCCGTTGACTTTTCAAGTTGGTAAGAAACGCCAGACAGTCAACTATCAACTGAAAGCACGCGAGAAAAAGGGAGAGGAACGTTATGGCTTTTCGAATGCCGATGTCCTCTATCTGCTGATGCCTGACCGTTTTGCGCAAGGCCCCAATCATCGGAAGCAGATTGCAGGCATGAATGCTTATGTGGAGGACCGTACACAACCAAGTTTGCGACATGGCGGAGACCTCGAAGGTATTCGTCAGCATCTTGATTATTTCAACGATCTTGGTGTCACGGCTCTGTGGTTTACCCCCATCTTGGAGAATAATTCGCCAGATGATCACGGTGCGTCGACCTATCATGGTTATGCTACTACCGACTATTACCGTGTTGACCCCCGCTTTGGCACGAATACTCAGTATCGCCAACTGATTGACGAGGCGCATGCTCAGGGGTTGAAAGTGGTGATGGATATGATTTTCAACCATTGCGGCTTTGAGCATCCGTGGGTCACCGACCTGCCCTCGGGCGACTGGCTGAACATGCCAACATGGCTTTCTGGGCACGACCGTCGTAATAGTGAGGGGGGCGTAGAAACTGCCGATGGGTATCTGCAGACGTCCTACAAGTTGACGCCGGTTCTGGACCCATATGCGTCAAAAGTGGACTTGGCTGAGACCGTCGACGGTTGGTTTGTGCCCACGATGCCCGACCTTAACCATCGCAACCCTCATGTGATGACTTATCTCATCCAGAATTCCATCTGGTGGATTGAAACTGTCGGAATCGACGGGATACGCATGGACACTTATCCCTATGCCGATGCCCGGGGAATGGCCCGGTGGATGAAAACGCTTGACGAAGAGTATCCCAACTTCAATGTCGTTGGAGAGACTTGGGTGACGGAACCCGCCTATACTGCAGCGTGGCAGAAAGGTTCGCGCTTGACGCCTTACAATTCCTATCTGAAAACAGTCATGGACTTCAGTTTCTTTGACAAGCTGGCAAAGGCCAAGAAGGAGGAAACTGATGGATGGTGGGATGGATACAATCGTCTTTATAACAGTTTCGTCTATGATTATCTCTATGAAGATCCTTCGCATGTGATGGCTTTCGTAGACAATCACGATACCGATCGTTTCCTTGAGAACACCCAAGATATGGCGCGGTTACAGGGAGCTCTCGCTTTATTACTCACCGTGCAACGGATCCCTCAGATCTACTACGGCACCGAAATATTGATGAATGGAACCAAAGAGATCAGCGATGGATTTGTTCGCACCGATTTCCCTGGAGGTTTTCCAGGAGACACCGGGAATGCATTTACGGCTGAAGGTCGTACGCCGGCCCAGCAACAGATGTTCCAATGGCTCAGCCGTCTACTGCACTGGCGTAAGGGCAACGAAACCATCACGCGTGGTTATCAGACGCAGTTCATGCCATGGAAAGGGGTCTATGTCGTAGCTCGGCGTTGGCATAGAAATACGGTGATTACCGTCATCAATGGCACCAACGGGGACGCTATCCTTGAAGTCGCACGAATTGCAGAGTTGCTTGACACAACGGATACCGCATCCAGCCTGCGCGCGGTGGACATTCCTACAGGGCGCACATTCGACCTCAGTCGGGATTTACCATTGGCTCCGCGTGAGGCCATGGTGCTTGAATTACAGTAACATTAAAAAAAGAAGGGCAAATTTTGGAACTCTGTGAATAATCGTTATCTTTGCCCCGAAAAATCATCTATTCATACTTTATCCCAAAAAGAAAAATGCTATGTCTCTTAACCTGAACAAGGATTTGAAACAATACTACACAATCAGTGAGGTCAGTGCGATGTTCAACGTTCCCAACTCTCTTTTGCGCTTTTGGGAGAAGCAATTTCCTACCATCAGCCCAAAGAAAGGAGGAAATAATATCCGTTACTATACCAAGGACGACATTGAAGAATTGCGGCTTATTTATGACCTCGTCAAAGTGCGTAATATGAAAATTGCTGCTGCCCGCGAACTCATCCGCCGCAATCGTGAAGGTGCTAAAAACAACAGCGATTTGTTGTCGCGTCTAACGAATGTACGCAGCCAGCTGATGGACATCAAACAAATGCTCGATGCAATTGTGTAAGCCCTTCTTGCGTTGTTCCTCACCTCTTATCAACCCTTCTTCACATGAAACTGAGAATCACTTTCTTAAGTACGCTTTTTGTGCTGACAGCTTCAGCACAGCGCGAAAATCTGTTCTCCATAGATGCCCAAGTGCGCGCGCGCGCGGAATATGATAATGGTGGCCATACCTTACGCAGCGAAGGCGAGGAACCTGTTCTTTTTATTGGCAACCGTACCCGTTTGGGGGTGAACTACCAGCGTAAGAACCTGACGTTTAAGGCATCGGGTCAGTATACTGGTATTTGGGGGGATGAAAGTATTCAGAAGTCAAATAATCATTTATCATTAAACGAAGCCTGGGGACGGCTGGATTTCAATCCCGGTTTCTTTGTTCAGGTAGGGCGAATGCCCCTTGTTTACGATGATGAACATCTGCTGGGAAATTCCGATTGGAGTCTTACTGGAACTTGGCATGATGCTTTGCGGGTAGGTTTCGAGGGCGTAAGACATTCCGTCCATCTCTTCGCAACTTATTATCAGGACAACGATCAAACTCGCGGAGGATATTACAGTCAGATCATGCCATATAAGCAGATGCAGGGCCTTTGGTACCATACCCAACTTCTGCCTGACAGAATTCTTGGCATTTCATTGATAGCACTAAATACAGGTGTTGAGGATGGTACGGCTGAAAGCGGTCACACATGTTGGATGCAGACAATGGGCGGCTACCTGACTTTTCAACCCTATAATTTTGATGTTGCGGCATCGTTCTACTATCAGCGCGGCAAGGATGCTTCGTCTGATAAGGTGGGCGCATTTATGGCCAGTGGCCGCATTGGTTATACTTTCCTGAATACCATCGGTATCCATGCTGCTTATGACTATATGAGTGGCAATGACGGCTTGAATTACAACCAGCATGCTTTCAATCCGCTCTTTTGCACCAGTCATAAGCTCTTTGGCTCTATGGATTATTTTGCGGGTCGCGTCAGTTATGGCCTCCAGGATCTGCATGCTGGTATTAAGGCTCGTTTCAACCGCAGTCTCAGTCTGACACTCGACTATCATCTCCTGCAAATGGCAGAAGCAGTCTATGGTTTTCATTTTGACAAGAAGCTGGGTGATGAGTTGGACTTGGAGTTCAAGGCAGAAATATTTAAGGATGTAACGCTACAAGCCGGTTATTCGGTGATGTGGGCTACCAACACTCTTAGCGCTATCCAGAATGGGGACTATACCCGTTGGCAGGATTGGGCCTGGTTGTCGCTCAACATCAATCCCCGACTTCTGCTTACCAACTGGTGACCGGGCATTCTCACTTTAACCTATCTTCTCTGCAATGGAAGCCTTCAGTCTTTACGAACTTAATGGTCTGGTGCGCGACACCTTGCGTCGCAGTTTCGATGGCGAATATTGGGTTGAGGCTGAGATTGCGGAGGCACGCAGGGCTGCCAATGGGCATTTCTACCTTGAGTTCATCCAAAAAGACGATTCCGGAAGAAATATCATTGCCAAGGCCCGGGGTACACTTTGGGCACGCACTTATGCCATGCTGGTGCCTTTGTTTGAACGAGCCACGGGTGAACGTTTGCGCGCAGGACTGAAAGTGCGTGTGCAAGTGACGGTGGAGTTTCACGAAGTGTATGGCTATGCGCTCAACATCACAGATATCGACCCCTCTTACACGTTGGGTGACATGGCTGCCCGTCGCCGTGAAATCCTTCAGCAACTTGAGGCCGATGGCATTATCGACGACAACCGTCAGTTGCCTTTGCCCGCGCTGCTTAAACGCATTGCTGTCGTATCATCCTCCGGGGCTGCAGGCTACGGAGATTTCTGCGACCAACTTTTATCGGGCGCCCATGGGTTCTGTTTTGAATTCCGCCTGTTCCCGGCTGTGATGCAGGGTGCAAATGTAGAGGAGAGCGTATTGTGCGCTTTGGAAACCATAGCAGACGAGGCAGATCGTTGGGATTGTGTCGTTATCATCCGAGGGGGCGGAGCCACCAGCGATCTTTCCGATTTTGATTCCTATGCCCTTGCCGCTGCTGTGGCACAGATGCCTTTGCCTGTCATTGTCGGTATTGGTCACGAACGTGACGAGACGGTACTTGACTTTGTTGCCCACACGCGTGTCAAGACGCCAACTGCCGCCGCCGCATTTCTCATTGATCATGCTGCGGCTCAACTGTCCTTAATCGGTGAGTGGCATCATCGTATTGTACAAGCGGCGCAGTTTAAGATACAGGATTCACGCCTTCGTCTTCAGCATCTTACCGCAGTGTTGCCTCGCGCCTTTGCCCTCGTCGGAGAGCGCCGTTGGCATCGTCTCGAACAACTCTCTGCTTGCATTGCTGCGGCCCCTCAACGACAATTGTCAGAGGCTCGTCAGCACATGTTGCCGTTATCATTCCGTTTGACACAGGCTATACGGTTGCAAGTGGAGCGGTCCAAATTTCAATTAGATCATTTGGGCCATCGCCTTGCTGCCCTTGATCCGCAGAGATTGTTGCGTCGGGGTTATAGTCTTACTTATTCGTCCGACGGCCACCTTGTCCGATCCGTTGCTGATGTTCAACCCGGAGACGACCTTGTCACCCGTTTCGCGGATGGTACTGTTATTTCTTCCTGTTTGCATATTGACCGGACGCATGACATTCCTCCTTGCTCCGACACAAGCCACGACAACCTAGATAAATGAACCGGTCGCCAAGTCGAGAAGGCTGAGGGTAATAAAAAAGGGAAGCAACCGTGGTTCTTCCCTTTTGTCGTTTAGACAGTGGCCTGTCCGTTGTGTACGTCCGGTTTTTAATTCTCCGTGGCTTGCCGGTAAGCCAGTTGGGCATTCTGCAGGTTGATGAATGCATCCGTATGCTTGTCGCGGGCTTGCTGATAGAGCAGTTGGGCTTCCAAGAGGTCGGACATCGTAGAGGTACCGGCTTTATACGTGTCGCGGTGTACGCGCAGGTTTTCCGTCGCTTGTTCCTCGCTGCGTTTGGCCAGTGCGATCTGGCTTCGGGCCTCCTCCACATCGTTCCATGCTTTCTGCATACCAATTTTCAGCATTTCAGCGTTGTGGGTCAGTTCTTCCTTGGCTTGTCGCTCGGCAATCTTTTTGCGGCGGATGGCATGTGTGCCTCCCCACCAGTCAGTGATAGGCACCGAGACAGTGGCAAAGACCATGCCGAAGTGGCGGTCGTTCTCGAGCAGGTTGTGGTAGTTGTAACCGGCTCCGACGGCCAGTGAAGGCATTCGTTTGCCCACTTCCATGCGGCGTTGCAGTCGCGTGGCTTCGACGTTCTTGCCAAGCAATTGGTACTCTACGGTGCCGAGCAAGGCTTCGTCGTGGTTGAGGAGTTGCAGTTGCTTCTCTTCCGTGGGCTGATAGTTGAGGCTGATGTTGTTGTCCTTTAGCCCGCAACTCTGGGCGAGAAGCAGACGGACAAGGGTGCGACCGTTGTTGAGTTTCAGGCGCTGACTCTCGATATCGTTTTGTTGCAATTGCACTTGCAACAAATCATTGCGCAGGGCTACACCAGCCTTTACGGCTACCGTTACATCTTTTTCGATGTTTGCGAGCATCTCCGTGACGGCGTTCAGCGTACGTTCCTTCTCGTTCATCGACACCCATTGCCAGAAATATTTCTCGACTTCAGCCTCCACTTCATGTGCCGTGAGTTGCAGTTGCAGTTCGCTCGCCTCTTCGGCCAAGCGCGCCAGTTGGTTGCCGATTACGATTTGTCCGCCTGCAAAGATCGGTTGCACGGCCATGATGCTGCCGATGGTCCCTTTATTGAGCATGGCCATGCTCATGGGTGACGACAGGGCGGCGAGGGCTTCGGGAGGAAACATCTGTGCCAACGTTTGTCCTAGTTCGGGGCTGATGAACTCCTGTGGATTGATGTCCATTTTGGTCATCTCGCGGTTGGCACGGAACGTCACGCCCGTGGCACTGACATTCGGGAAATAGTTGGTGAAGGCCTCGCGGCGTTGCTCACGGGCAGCATCGATTTCCAACTGACCCTTTCGCATGGCAAAACTATTGTGCAAGGCCGAGTCCTTGAGTTGCTCGAGTGTCAGCAAATGAGCGGCCGTAGGTGCAGTGCTCACCATGGAAGGGGCGGATTCGGTGGCCACGGGTGTAGAGGGTTCCTGCGAAACCGTATTGAGCGACAGTGCGCTCAGGGCAAGGGTGATGATAGATATCTGATAGGTTGCTTTCATAGTTCTACTTTTTAATGCTCAACTTCCAATATACAACGGGTAGTACGGTGACAACGAGGATGAGGGTGCCGATACCGCCGGCGAAGATAGTCACGCCCACGGGCATCCAGAACGATGAGCCGGCAATGATCATCGGAATCACGCCCACGGCCGTGGTGGCCGTTGTCAGGAAGATGGGCACCATGCGGCGATGGCCGGCATCGTAGGCTGCTTCCTGAACGGCATAGTTGAAGTCGCGGCGGTATTTCTCGCGGTCCTCTGCTGTCGGATGATCGGGTATCGGACGGGCCGCATGAAAGCGTTTCATCTGGTCGTCGGCGTGCTCGAAAATCAGAATCTCGTTGCGCATGATGATACCCATGAGAGTGACTAGACCGAAGATGCTGGTGAGACCGATTGTGCGGTTCATGATGCCGAGTCCGACGAGGGCGCCGGGCAACATCAGTCCGAGGGCTGCCATGCAGAGGAAAGTGATGCCGAAGCGCTTGAAATTGAAGAGGATGAAGAAGAAGATGATGACCATTGCGATGATGATGCCGTTGTATATCTGTGGCATGTTGTCGTCGTTGTACTCCAGTTCGCCGCCCAACTCAGCGCGTACGCCTTGTGGCAGTCGGAGGTCATTCATGATCTTTTCAAGACGGCTTTCAACGGGTGCGGCATAGGTGCCGTTTGCAAATTCTGCGGTGACCGTGAGGCAGCGTTCGCCATGGCGGTGTTGTATGCGGCTCTCGCTCCATTTGGGCGTCACGTGTGCCACCTGCCTCAGGGGAATCGTGGAAGTCGTGGCATGGGCGCCGCCGGCTGTCGGCAGGGCTCCGCCGAGACTCGATGATATGCTGGCGAGGGGCGAGGAGAGGCCAAGGTTGGCCACGTCGGAAACTGTGAGTGTGGTGGTGTCGCGAACGACGATGGGCAGTTCGTAGTCGTTCTCCCAGATGCTGCCTACGTTCAGGTCGCCCGTGGTGGCTGCCAGGGTGAGCGCTGCCGTAGCGCGATTGACGCCCAACTGTGCTGAGGCCACGGGATCGAGCCCAACGCTGATGAGCGGGAAGGGTTGCATGAAATCGGCGTGGACCCATTCCAACTCAGGCTGCTCGCGCATCTGAGCCATCATCATCTCTGCGGCCGCGTGCAACGAATCGAGGTCCTCGCCATAGAAGCGGAACTCCAGTTCGGGCACTTCGAGGAAGTCGAGGCGCTTGAACTTGACGTACGCCTCGGGGAAGGCTTCGCTCAGGCGGGGCTGGTATTCGGCGAGCAAGTCCAATGTCGCCTGCTGGTCGGTGGTGTTAACAATGAATTGGGCGAAGTTACGGCCTGCCATCTGTGGGGCATAACTCACCTGAAAGCGGGGCGAACTGCAGCCCACGAAGGATGTGATTCCCGTAATCCGTTCATCATCCTTGATTGCTGCATAGACGCTGTCGGCCACGGCGCGAGTATCGGCCAGACCCTTGCCATCGGGCAGGAAGATTTCAACGGCAAACTGATCGCGGCCGCAGAAGGGGAACAAACGAATCTTCAGCGTAGGCACGATGAGCAAAGAGAGTGCGATAGAGCCTAAGCCAAGGGCTATCGTCCAATAGGGACGACGGAAGGTCCATGTGAGCACGCGGTCATAGAATGCCTGCACCCGGTCGGTGAAGCGCTTGCCTTCTTTCTTCTTGTCGGGCACTCCGATGATTTTCACGCAGAGGAAGGGGATGACCGCCACGGCAATAATCAGAGACACCATCAGATTGATCGTGATGGTCCACGGGAAATCGCCTATGGCGTCGTAGAAGGCGCCCTTGAAGGTGAACAGGAAAGGATAGAACAAGGCGCAGATGCATACCGTGGCCAGGGCCATGGGGGAGAAATATTGTTTGACGGCATGGACGGCGGCCTCCTTGGGCGTCTCGCCCTTGCCAACATATTCCAGGTAGCCGTCGATGACCACGATGCTGTTGTCTACAATCATGCCGAGCACAACAATCAGTCCGGCCAGCGTGATGATGTTCAGCGGAATTTGTGCGAAGTACATGAAGGCCACGCTGATGAAGGTGCTCAGGGGGATGGTGATGGCCGCCACGATTGCCGAGCGCAGGGGGAAGAGCACCATCATCACCAAGATGATCACGAGCATTGACAAGAGCAGGTCGCGCAGGAAATCCCGGATGCTCATGCCTACCACTTTGGGCAGGTCGGCGATGCGGGTGACTGTGACGTCGTCGGGCAATTCGTTGGCCCGGAAGTCATCGAGGACGCGGTCCACGTCGTCGCCATAGGCCATGATGTTGTTGCCTTCGTTCATCTCCAGGGAGAGCAGCAGACACGGATGTCCGTCCTGAAGGATATAACTCTCGCTGGTGTCGAATTCACGCCGTACGTCGGCTATGTCTTTGATACGTACATTCTTTCCGCTCGCGGGGTCGCTGTAAATGATTTGGTCGGCGACTTCAGCCACGCTGTTCTGCGTGGGCTCGATGTGGATGAGGGTCTGCTGGTGGTCGCTGACTAGTTGTCCGGCCATGGTGGTGAGGCCCTGTGCCTGCAGCATGGCCATAAGTGAGGTTTCGCCGATGCCGTAGGCTTGCAGGCGCTGACGGTCGATGTAGAGGCTCACCTGTTCCTTCTTCTCGCCGTACTGTCGTACGTTGGCCACCGAGGGGATCTGTCGCAGTTGGTCGCTGAGACGGTCGCTGTACTCCTGCAACTCGCGGTAGTTGCGCTCAGGGCTGTCGATGGCAAGGAGCAGTGCCGAGGTGTTGCCAAAATCGTCGTTAGCCACCAGTGCCACGACGCCACTGGGTAGGTTTTGCTTGAAGAGAACAAGGCCATGCTTGATTTTGCTCCATACCTCGTCCTTGTTGTTGACGTTGTCGTTGAGGTGTACGAGCACCATAGCCATACCGTTCTGCGAGGTGGAGGTCGTTTTCACACGGTTGACTTCGCCATAGGTGAAAAGGAAACGCTCCAGCGGGCGGGTCACCTGTTCTTCCACTTCCTCCGATGTGGCACCGGGGAAAACCGCCACCACGACGCCCTGACGGATGGTGAAGGGCGGGAACTCATCCTTCGGCATCACATACATTCCATAGATACCGATGATGAACAGCATTCCCACGATGAGCAGCGAGATACGATAGTTCTCCAGCGGCCAGGCATACCAAGATTTATTTTTCATAACGTCTCTTTAAAATCTTCCAATCCATAAATAAACTCAAGTCTCTGATGGTTTAGATGCTTGGATAAGGCATCATAGACCTCCTTTGTTCAAGAACTCAAATACTCAAGAACTCAAAAACTTAAGAACTCAAGAACTCAAGAACTCAAGAACTCACAAACTTAAGAACTCACAAACTCACAAACTCACAAACTTTGGGTCTTTGTTCCTTCACTGAGTTTCTGATAACCTTCCGTGACGACGGGCATTCCTTGCTGCAGGCCGGAAGTGATTTCAATGCGATTGCCGATGCTCTCGCCGATGGTGACGGGCGTGCGGTGGGCCGTGCTGTCGGCACTGATGCTCCACACGAACAGTGAACCGTCGCTGCGGCGCTGCACTGAAGTCAGGGGCAGGGTGATGGTGGCGGCGGTCGTCTGGCCGGCTGTGGTGGCCGATGTCTGGCGGCCGGCAGTGCCCATCCTTACAGAAGCCACCATTCCGGGCAGCAACTCCTTACCTTTATTATCTACGCGCACGCGCACGTCGTATGTGTGCGTGAGAGCGTCGGCTTGTACCCCTTTCTCGATGCGTCCGCCTTGATACTCACGTCCTGTAGCAGCCACGCTGATGCAGGTGGATGTCGTGGGGCTGATGCCGGCAATCTCTCCCTCGGGCACGGCACATTTCACCTTCACGGTGCTGATGTCTAGAATGGTGACCACGGCTTGCGATGGCATGGCCGTTTCGCCGGCACTGAGGTTGCATCGTCCGATGATGCCGCTCACCGGCGCCAGCAGACGGCAGTCGCTGACATTCTTGCGGGCGATGGCCAGTTGCGAGCGGGCTTGTTCCACCTTGCTCTGTATTTCCACCCATTGGGCATCGGTCATCGAACCCTGTTCGTGGAGTTGGCTGTAGCGCTGCAGGGCATCCTCTGCCTGACGGCTTTGTGCCTCGGCCGTGGTCAGCAAGTGGCGCGCCTGGGTGTCGTCTATCTCGGCGAGCAATTGTCCGCGTGCCACGGATTGTCCTTCGCTCACGGCCATGCGTTTGAGCGTGCCCATGGAGGTGAAACTGACGGCAGTGGCCTGGTTTTCTTCCACGACGCCCACGTATTCTCCGCCTGTGGCGACCGTTGTCGTGAGGCTCTTGCCCACAAGTTCTGTTTTCACGCGCACGGGAGCCTTCTCGCGGCGTTCTTCTTTTGGGGTACAGGCCGTGAGCAGCGCAGCGCAACCCATCACTGCAGCGATTTTGAATGAATGTTTCATGTGTTTATAGTTTTTATCTTGTTACAATCTGTCAGTGGCAGAATGCCTTTATTCCAAAACGGCTGCAAAGGTCTAAAAAAAACGCGATTAAAACGACATTTAGACTTATAAATTTTGTTTAATCTTTTAGATAATCGACTTTTTGCACAATCTTTTCCCTCTTTGGGATAATCCTTACGCTCTCTTCTTCTTCTGTCTTCCCCTCTCTTGTTTCATAAGGCAAGCATACAAAACAGGGGCACAGCATTTTTCTGTGCCCCTGCATCCAAAAAGTGTACAACCGTTGTTGCCGGATTAGCCTTGGCTGCTCTGTACTTCGCCAGTCTGTTTAAGCAACAACTGTGAATGTCGTTATTTTCCTAACAGCAGTTTCATCATCTCGCAGGCAGCCTTGGCCACGGACGTACCAGGACCGAAGACGGCGGCAACGCCGGACTTGTAGAGGAAGTCGTAGTCCTGGGCGGGGATGACACCGCCGGCAATGACCATGATGTCCTCGCGACCGAGTTTCTTCAGTTCTTGAATGAGTTGCGGGATGAGGGTCTTGTGACCGGCAGCCAGGGAACTGGCACCCACCACATTCACGTCGTTCTCCACGGCCTCGCGAGCAGCCTCGGCGGGCGTCTGGAAGAGCGGACCCATATCGACGTCGAAGCCGCAGTCGGCATAACCCGTTGCGACGACTTTAGCGCCACGGTCGTGACCATCCTGGCCCATCTTGGCCACCATGATACGGGGGCGACGGCCCTCCTGTTTAGCAAACTCTTCGGTGAGGCGGCAGGCTTCCTCGAAGTCTGCATCGCACTTGCTTTCTGAACTGTACACGCCTGAAATGGTTCTGATTACTGCTTTATAACGGCCCACGACGGCTTCGCAGGCATCGGAGATTTCGCCGAGGGTGGCACGGTGGCCGGCGGCGGTGACGGCGAGGTCGAGGAGGTTGTTCTCGCTCTTCTTGCCATCGGCGAATTCCTGCACGCAGGCGGTGATGGCTGCGAGGTCCTTCTTCACCTGTTCCTCGTCGCGCTTTGCACGGAGTTCCTTCAAGGACTCCTCCTGCTGCAGACGCACGGCGGTGTTGTCAATCTCGAGGATGTCGATAGGATCTTCGTGCTCGAGGCGATACTTGTTCACACCTACGATGGTCTGAACGCCGCTGTCGATGCGAGCCTGTGTACGGGCAGCAGCCTCCTCGATACGCATCTTGGGCAGACCCGTCTCGATAGCCTTGGCCATACCGCCGAGTTTCTCGATTTCCTGGATATGCTCCCAAGCCTTCAGGTAGAGCTCCTGAGTGAGTTTCTCTACATAGTAGGACCCAGCCCACGGATCGATGTGCTTGCACACCTGTGTCTCGTTCTGGATGTAGATCTGCGTGTTACGGGCAATACGAGCGCTGAAGTCGGTAGGCAGGGCGATGGCCTC
>JAILCU010000041.1 GCA_024690405.1 Bacteroidales bacterium | reverse complement strand
ATTGGCGGCGCGACCCGTGGCTATGAGGACGACGTCGGCCTCGATGCTCTCCTCCTTGCCTTTCTTTTCGAAAGTGACGAGGAGAGAGCCTTCGCCCGCGCCTTGTTGAATCGCCTTCACACCAGCACCCATGTGGAACTGGATGCCCCGTTTCTCCATCTGCTTGCGCAGTCGTTTGGCAATGTCGCTATCCATCTGTGGCAGACATTCCTTCATGAATTCAACGACTGTCACCTGAGTGCCATAGGCCGAGAAGACGCCAGCGAGTTCGAGCCCAATGACACCTGCCCCCACGATGCAGAGACGGGTGGGAAGGGTGTCGATGCTGAGTAGTTCGGTAGAGGTGACGACACCTGGCAGCGTGATGCCTGGGATAGGAGGCATCTTGGAACGCGAACCTGTGGCGATGAGGATGTTCTTGGCTTCGTGGCGCTCGCCATTTACGAGGACCGAACCGTCGGCCTGGAGTTCGCCATGACCTTGAACCAACGTTATGCCCGGCATCTGCATCAATTGTTCCACGCCACTACGGAGTTGGCCCACGACGGCATCCTTGCGGGCCATGGCTGCAGTGAAACGGGCGGCAGTGGCATCAGGGATTTGTGTGTCACAAGGTGCTGCCGTGTCTTCAGCCGAGGAGACGTTGGCTTTGAGGACACCTTCGATTTCAGCGTCGTGGCAGAGAGCCTTGGTGGGTATGCAGCCACAGTTGAGGCAGGTGCCTCCGGCATGTTCTTGTTCGATGATGGTGACGGTGAGTCCGTTTTTGGCGGCATAGGCTGCGGCCTGATAGCCACCAGGACCTGCGCCCAGGATGATGAGGTCTGTCATAATAGTAGAAATATGTGCCACAAAGATACAACATTTTTTCCAACGTCGCATGATTAGACGAAATAATATGCTTTTTCCTGCATGATTCATGAGCTAGGAACCCCGAAGATGTATAAGGTACATAATTCATGCAGGATTGATTCATGGTGGCTTCTTTTGATGAGAATTTTGTAACCGAAATGAAATATCTTGTTTTTATATAGTGAAGAATCGGTACTTTTGGTCAAAATTTTATGTCAAATATGACAAAAAGAACACCCTCAAGGGTTACTTTTTTACATTTTAAGGCATGTTTGTTAGAATTATACAAATATTTGAATGTTATATACAATTATGAATTATTGTAAAAGGTTTATATTTGCGACGTGAATAAATACTTACTGATAGAAAGACAAGTAAGTTCGTTGTCACAGTCCCCGACTGG
Source organism: Bacteroidales bacterium (assembly GCA_024690405.1). Taxonomy (GTDB): domain Bacteria; phylum Bacteroidota; class Bacteroidia; order Bacteroidales; family Bacteroidaceae; genus Physcousia. The sequence goes on along the minus strand of JAILCU010000041.1, from coordinate 55,748 downwards.
CTCCGAATTTATAGGGCGTTTCGAGAAAAGCGTTCTTTCTCTTTTGCCTTCGGGCCAAACGAATATTCAGGCAATAGCTGAGAAACTTGGGATGTCGCCCTCCAAACTGCGTAGAAACTCCCTTTTCTATCTGGGGGTTCCGCCATCGCAATATGTGATGTTTCTGCGCCTGCGTCATGCGATTCGTTTGCTTAAACTCTATCCTTCCAAGACGATAGCCGATGTGGCTGAGCAGAGCGGTTTTTGTGACCACGCTCATTTTACCCACACCTTTATCCGTTATCTGGAACAGACCCCCTACGATTATTCCCACGAAGTGATTACTCCTTTGAAAAAAGCGCAAGTGGAGCCGACTGAGTGATATCTCCTCTTGGTCATTTCATTTGAGATTTGATTTTACCTATAATGAAAATCTTTTGTCCTCAAGAGATTAGAGATTATTAAAAAGAACATTCCCCAAGGTTAATGATGTACCTTTGGGGAATATTCTTTTTGTAGTTTTTTAGAATAAAAATTCTTACGTGTTCTTGCTCTTCCAGTAGGTCGTGATGGGTTGTTTGGCAGCCAGCACGTCGTCCACACGTCCGATGGGTGTGTTGTGTGGGGCGGTTTTGACCAACTCTGGGTCGCTTTTGGCCTCGGCGGCAATCTTGTGCATCACGTCGATGAAGGCATCGATGGTTTCCTTCGACTCATTCTCTGTTGGCTCAATCATGAGAGACTCGTGGAAGAGGAGTGGGAAGTAGATGGTGGGAGCATGGTAGCCGTAGTCGAGCAGGCGCTTAGCCACATCCATCGTGGTAACCCCTGTGCTCTTGTCCACCAAACCGTCGAAGACCACCTCGTGCTTGCACAACCCTTGTATGGGCAGCAGATAGTCGTCGCGCAGGCGTTCCTTAATATAATTGGCATTGAGCGTGGCCAAGGGACCCACATTCTTCACGTTCTCGCGACCCAGGGTGAGGATATAGGCGTAAGCCTTCAGCATGACGCCAAAGTTGCCAAAGAAACTGCCAATGGAAGTATCGGCCTTAGTAGCTCCTTCGTCTCCCATGGAGGACATCTTACCATAATCTATCGTAAACACAGGTGCCGTAGCCCCCTCGGGGGCCGAATGGGGGGCCGTTGCCGTGCCCGTTTTCCCTTTCGTCACTCTTGGCATCGGCAAGAACGCCTCCAGTCCTTTTCTCACGCCCACGGGACCGCTGCCTGGACCGCCTCCGCCGTGAGGCGTGGAGAAGGTCTTGTGCAAATTGATGTGCATCACATCGAATCCCATATCGCCCGGACGGCATTCGCCGAGCAGGGCGTTGAGGTTGGCTCCGTCGTAGTACATCAGACCGCCTGCCTCGTGAACCATCTTGGTAATCTCGAGCACACGGGGCTCAAAGATGCCGAGGGTGTTGGGGTTCGTCATCATCATGGCTGCCACCTCAGAACCACATTCGGCGAGGAGTTCGCCGAGGTGTTCGACATCCACGGTGCCGTCCGCCAGACTGCGCACTTCCACCACTTCGAGGCCGCAGACGGCAGCCGAAGCAGGATTAGTGCCATGGGCCGAGTCGGGAATCAGCACTTTCGTGCGGGCATCGTCCTTACGGCTCTCGTGATAGGCACGAATGACCATCAGACCCGTCAGCTCGCCGTGCGCACCGGCGCAGGGATTGAGCGTGAACTCGCTCAGTCCGGCAAGTTCGGCCAAAGACTGCTGTAGGTTGAAATAGACCTCAAGGGCACCTTGACAAGTCTCTGCTGGCTGCAAGGGATGCAGTGCTGCAAAGGCTTTCATAGCTGCTATTTCCTCGTTGATGACGGGATTGTATTTCATCGTGCAGGAACCCAACGGATAGAAGCCGTCGTTCACTCCGAAGTTATTATGACTGAGGTTCGTATAATGACGGATGACGGTCAGCTCGTCGCACTCGGGCAGTCGTGCGGCTGTGCTGCGGCGCAGGGCCTCGGGCAGTTCGGCTGTGGTGTGAGTGCGGTCATAATCCTGTGGCAGGGAGTAGCCCTTGCGTCCTTTCTTTGAAAGTTCAAAGATCAGGTTTCCATATAGTGTTCTGTTCATGACCGTACCTCCTATGCTTTAATTTCTTTGATGATATCCACTAACTCTTCCATTTCCTCGGGTGTCCGCTGCTCCGTGACAGCAATCATGAGGGTCTTCTCGCCCACCTTGATGCCGGCGAGATAGCCGCACTCAGTGGCTTCTTCGAGCAAGGCATCGAGGTCGCCATCGTAGTCCACGCAGAACTCGTTGAAGAACGGTTGGTCGGGGTAGGTGAGTTTGAACTTGCCCGTGGCGAGGAGTTTGTCGCAGAGACTATGCGCTCCGGCATAACTCATCTCGGCGGCCTCGCGCAAACCTTCCTTGCCCATGACGGAGAGATAGATGGTCACGTAGAGCGCCATCAGACTCTGGTTGGAGCAGATGTTGGAAGTGGCTTTCTGGCGACGTATGTGCTGCTCGCGGGCCTGCAGTGTCAGCACGAAAGCACGCTGGCCGCGGTTGTCGAGCGTCTGCCCTACAATGCGTCCTGGCATCTTGCGGATGAGTTTCTCGGTGCAAGCCATAAAGCCTACGCCAGGCCCGCCGAAAGTCATCGGTATGCCGAGGCTCTGACCGTCGCCCACGGCCACGTCAGCGTCCCACTCGCCTGGGGTCTTCAGGATGGCGAGGTCCGAAGGATTGGCATTGATGATGAACAGCCCTTTCTGCTCGTGGATGGCATCGGCCACACCTGTGTAGTCTTCCACGATGCCGTAGTAGTTGGGTTGCTGAACAATCACGCCAGCCACGCCACCTTCGGCCAGTTCCTTGTCGAGGGCGGCTCTGTCGAGAGTACCGTTGGCAGCAGGAACAAGTTGGATGGGGAAACCGTGGTAGTGGGCGTAGGTCTCAACGACACGACGGACCTTCGGGTCCACCGTCTCGCTGACGAGCACGCGCGTTGCTTTTTTGGCATTGCCCCAGGCCATCATAGCGGCCTCAGCCGTAGCCGTAGCACCGTCGTACATCGAGGCGTTGCTGATGTCGAGGCCGGTGAGTTCGGCAATCATCGACTGATATTCAAAGATGTAATGCAGCGTGCCTTGCGAGATCTCGGCCTGATAAGGGGTATAGGAGGTCAGGAACTCCGAGCGTTGCACCAGGTTCTGTACCACGCTGGGGGCATAATGGTCGTAGCAACCGGCACCTGCGAAGCAGATGAGTTGCTGTGTGTTGAGCGGATGTGTCAGTTGCTCAAAGAACAACCGCAGGTCGATTTCCGACAAGGTCTCTGGCAGTTGGTAGTCGCGTTTGAAGCGCGCTGCCTCAGGCACATCGGAAAAGAGGTCGTGAACGGAACTGACGCCACAAGTGCCCAGCATCTCCTTCAAGTCCTCTTCAGTATGAGGAAAATACTTAAACATAGTTTAAAAATTAAGAAATGAAAAAATTAAAAAATTAAAGATAATAAGACAATGAAGGAAATAAAGGTTGTAGGAACAATGCAAAGAGATAAGGATTAATGGAATCAAAGAAGGAGATAAGTATTGTAGGAATAAAGGATGATGGGTTATTCCGCAATCCCTATCATTCCAGTTTTCCCGGTTCTGCCTCCTTCGTCTTCTTCACTATATTCACGATAGTACCGATAAGAACATTATTGTCCTTGACGATGGATGAGAATTCCTTTTCTTCTATCGTATCCGACTCATACAGAAGTTCCAACCAATATTTGGTCTCGCGCGCTTCCTTTAGCGCAATCTCCAATTTATGAATGAAGTCGGCACGACTCTGAGCATGCATGCTTTCAGACACATTCGCTCCGATGCTTGTTCCGGACTTATAAATCTGATAGGCCATCATTTTCTCCTGCTTTTCTTCATTCAAGTAACGATGCAATTTGATGATCCTCAATGCAAAAGCCTTACTTAAATCATACAAGAGATTGTCATGAGTCATAATCAGTTCCTAAGCACCAGTTATTATGCTTAATTTCTTAATTCTTTAATTTTTATATTTTTTAATTTTCCTCACAATGTGCCTTATACGCCTCAACGTCCATCAGTGCATCAAGTTCTGCGGGGTCGGAGAGTTGCACCTTGATGATCCAGTTGGTGAAGGCATCTTGGTTGAGGAGCTCGGGCTCGTCTTCGAGGGCCTCGTTGACCTCGACAACGGTACCGGAAACGGGTGCGATGAGGTCGCTGGCAGCCTTTACGCTCTCCACTGCGCCAAACTCCTCGCCAGCAGTGACTTCGTCGTCCACTTCGGGCATATCCACATAGACCACGTTGCCCAGTGCGTGCTGAGCGTAGTCAGAGATACCGATGTAACCATATTCGCCTTCAACGCGAACATACTCGTGCGACTCGCTGTAACGGAGTCCTTCTTCAAATTTTGCCATAATAGTTTGAGATATTGAATAATTGTTGAATGTTTAATGATTCGTTGAATTGCTTTGTTGAATATTTAGGCTTTTATACCTTAGAATATAAGCGATGCTATCGAAGCTCCCCTGTTTTAATTCCTTTATTATTATATTTTTTAATTCTTCTTATAATGTTTGTCGTAGAACTTCTTCTTGACGACCACGCCGGGGAAGGTTTTCTTGCGGATTTGCACCTGCACCTCAGTCCCGAGTTTGGCATATTCGGTCTTGATGAGCGCCATACATACGCTCTTGTCCACACTGAGACAGTGGTAGCCCGTGGTGACTTCTCCGATGACCTCACCTTCGGGCGAAAGAACGGAATAGCCGTGACGGGGAATAGCCTTGTCGGCAAGTTCGATGCCCACCAGTTTCTGCGGCACGCCTTCGGCTTTCTGTTCCACGAGTGCTTCCTTGCCGATGAATTCGGGTTTGTCGAGTTTGCAGAACATCGAGAGTCCTGCCATCACAGGCGAAATCTCGGGGCCCAGTTCATCGCCGTAGAGTGGCAGTCCAACCTCAAAGCGGAGTGTGTCGCGACAACCCAGACCGCACGGCTTGCAGCGTCCGCTCTCGATGAGTTTGTCCCACGCCTGCTGCGTGAAGGCGTGCGAGCCGTAAATCTCGAAGCCGTCCTCGCCGGTGTAACCCGTGCGCGAGATAATAATGGTCTCGCCCTCGTTGCCCTCAGCCACGTCAAGAGTCTTGGCGGTGTAGAATTTCAGTTCCTTGCAGGGGAGTCCAAGCACTTCCTCCACCACCGCCTCGGCCTCCGGACCTTGCACGGCCAGTTGGCCGTAGTAGTCGCTCTGATGCTCGAACCGGATGTCGAAGCCTTGAATTTGCTGTTGCATCCAAGCCACGTCCTTGCTGATGTTCGCGGCATTAATCACGAGGAAGAAGTCGTTCTCACCCATCTTGTACACCAACAGGTCGTCCACTGTGCCGCCATCGGCGTACAACATCATACCATAATATATCTGACCCGTGGGAGCAGCCGTGACATCGTTGGTGAAGATATGGTTGACATAGCGCTCGGCATCAGGCCCTGTCACGCGGACTTCGCCCATATGCGAGACATCAAAGACGCCGCAATGCTGGCGCACGGAATGGTGCTCTTCGGTAATATTAGTGTACTGGATAGGCATTATAAATCCGCCAAAGGGCGACATCAGCGCGCCGAGCGCCACGTGGCGGTCATAAAGGCAGGTTTTCTTTTCCATAGATTAATAGTAGTTGTTTATAATGATTAGTTATCTGCATTTTCGATGAATGTCTCAGGCTTTCATGTCGGTCGCGGGCGCCTGAGCGCCGTAGATGAAGCCGGGCTTCAGGTACTCGCGCTCGATGGCTTCGACCGCCTGTAAGTCGGCCGGAGTCAGCGTATAGGTGCGTTCGCAGAGCCGCTGCCGCGCAAAGGCCATAAATTCCGGGATGGTGAGGTCGTTGTGCTCCTTCATCAGGGTGATGCGCTGTCGCACGCTCTCCACGCCGTGGGCGGCGAGTTTGGTCTGCGGCGGTGTGATGGCGTTCAGCATGTGCTCCATATCAGTGTCAAAGAGCATCGTCCCGTGAACGATGCTGTGCCCAGGGATATGGTAGAAAGCGTTGCCCGAAATTTTGCGGCCGTCCACGAGCACGTCATTGTTGGCCGTCGAGGCAGCCGCCAGTCCCAGGTCGCAGAGCAGCGCCGTCACCATCCGCAAGTAACGCGAGAAGGTGGTCACGACCTCGTCGGAACGCGTGATGTAACTCATCATCACGTTGGAGTGGTCGGCATATACACAACCGCCCCCGCTCCTACGACGGAAGAAGGCGATCCCGTGCTCACGACAATACTGCAAGTTCACTTCGTTCTCAATCACCTGATTGCGCCCGAAGATAACGGTTGGCGCCACTTGCCACATAAAAAAGAGGTCGTCGTCGGTGTTCAGACGGCGGGCGGCAAACTCCTCCGCCGCCAGGTAAAAACTCAAACGGCGCTCGGATTCAACCGGTATGTCAACGTAAATCATTTCTATTTGGTCTCTGCGGCGACAAAAGTAGCAAATCTTCTCGAGTCTTACATCATAAACCACACTTTTTTTCTCTTTTTGTGATGTTTTCCGCTAAAGATACCTTATCTTTGCAGCGAAATTTCATGTTAAGACCGATTTTCATGCACTCCATATATAACTTTATCGCCTATCTGACCGATTTCTTGTTCGGGATTCTCGCCATTTTCTTTCGGCGCTCCCGCATCAAATTTCTCCGCTTCGTAAGAGGTCAGCGCGGGCTGATGAAGCAGATTATAGCCAGCGAGCGTGCCACTGGCGACGAGCGACCGACGCTCTGGATTCACGCCTCCTCGCTGGGCGAATACAATGTAGCCAAGCCCATCGTGAGAAAGCTCCACGAATCTGGGCATTGGCGCATCGTGCTCACGGTGTTCTCGCCGTCGGGTTTAGACTACCTGAAGCGGTATCGCCAGCACATTGACGCCGTCTATGCCTTGCCCCTCGACAAGCCCTGGAACGTACGCCGTTTCCTTGACGCCGTCCAGCCGCAGCGCGCCGTTTTCATCATCTCGGAGTACTGGGTTAACTACCTGTCCGAACTGGGCAAACGCAAAATTCCCACCTATCTCATCTCGGCCAACATCACCGAGCGCGCGCCGTTCATGCATTGGTACGGCAGTCTGTGGCGGCGTCAGTTGAAGACTTATTCCCACTTCTTCGTTCTCAACGAAGCATCGCAAAAGCGCCTCGAGCGCCTCGGGTTCACCAATGTGACCGTCACGGGCGACCCCCTCTTTGACAATGCCCGAAAAGTGGCTCGGTCATCGTACGAGAATGCGATTATCGAGCATTTCGTGGACGGACAGAAAGTGTTCATCGCCGGCAGCATACACGACCGTCAGGACCTGGAGATGGTCACGACCCTTGCCAACCGCCACCAGGACACACGCTTCATACTCGTGCCGCACGAGATCAGCCCCGAGAACATCCTTCGCATCAAGAAACGCCTGCTCTGCCAGGCGCACCGCTACTCTCACTGTTCCGTCACGACCGATTTCTCCAAGACGCAGGTGCTTATCATCGATTTCATGGGAGCCTTAGCCTCCATCTACCGCTTTGCCTGCTGGGCCTATGTCGGCGGGGGCTTCACGCCTTACCTCCACAGCATCATCGAAGCCACGGCCTACGGTTTGCCCGTGGCTTACGGTCCGAACATCGAACGCAAACCCACGGCGCAGGAACTGGCGGAACTCGGTGTCGGGCGCGTTGTGGAGAATGCAGAACAACTCGACGACTGGTTTTCCGAACTGAAGAACAACGATAAGCGGCTCGACAAGATTCGTCGTACCGCAAAAGATTATATGCACCGCCACGAAGGTGCCACCGAAACCATCGTGGCCACCATCTCCAACAATGAAAGATAAATTGCTCTATTACCTCTATGCAGGCTTGTTCGGTACGTTAGCACGCCTGCCACTCTCGTGGCTCTATGCCCTGAGCGACGGCTTGTACTGGATTATAACGCACCTCTGGCACTACCGCCGGCGGGTTGTCCGCGACAACCTCCAGCGCGTCTTCCCCGACCGATCGCCAGAGGAGCGCCTTGCTATCGAGCATGCCTTCTACCACCATCTCTGCGACATCATATTCGAGATTATCAAGTTGCTGCACATTAGCGACGAAGAACTTAAACGGCGTATCGAGGTCCGTGGTACCGAACAGCTTGATGAATGCGCCCGACAAGGTCATCCGATCTTCCTTCTGACGGGGCATTATGGCAATTGGGAATGGGCGCAGCATATATATTCCTTCCTCAAGGAAGACATCACCTGCACACAGATATACCGTCCCACGCGCGACTGGCCCACCAATGAACTGATGCTCCACCTGCGCGGCCGATTCAACAGCACCTGCATCCGTCAGAAACAAGCCGTGCGCACCATCCTCCGTATGAAGAAAGACGTCAAGCCCTTCCTGACGACGTTCGTCGCCGACCAGCATCCCAACAGCGAAATCATGAAACACTGGACCACATTCCTTGGTCAGGACTCGATGTACATCACCGGCGCTGAGGAGATTGGGCGCAAAGTGGATGCACAATATTTTTATGTGGACATTCGTGGCACCGGACGCGGCCGCTATCTGCTCGAATGTCGCGAGGTGCAACCGGTTGAGGGCGAGGAATTCCCCTACACAATCGGCTACCTGCATATGATGGAGGATACCATCCTGCGCCAACCCGAGCTCTGGCTGTGGTCGCACCGCCGCTGGTACATCAGTCATGAGGAGTACAACAAAAAAATGGAGAAGTTGAAAAGCATCCGTAAATAGAAGGTCCCTTTTTTCAGCATCCCGGCGAATTGCTTAATTGTAATAAACTAACATATCAGCAATGAACATCATTTGTGTAATACCTGCCCGCGGCGGCAGCAGCCGTTTCTTCGAGAAGCCCCTGGCAAAGATTTTAGGCAAGCCTATGATTCAGTGGGTATACGAACACTGCAAAGCAGTACCCGATTTTTCTGAAGTCTATGTAGCCACCGACAGCGACCGCATTCGGGAAGCTGCCGAAGCCTTTGGCGCCAATGTCATCATGACACGTTCTGACCACGATACTGCAACAGAACGTCTTTACGAAGTGAGCACACGCATTCCCGCAGATCTATATGTAATGGTAAATGGCGACGAACCCCTGCTCACCCGAGAGGCCATCATCCAATGCATTCCTGCAGAGATCAAGGAGGGCGAACTCTATGTTTCCAACCTGATGACAGATTTCGAGAATCCCGTGGAAGTGGTGGATGCCACCAACCTGAAGATTGTGACCGCGGCCGACGACCGTTGTCTCTTTATCTCGCGCAGCCCGATTCCCTATCCGAAGGGCGCCATGGACTATGTCTTCCACAAATTCGTTGGCGTAGGTGCCTTCAATCGTAAAGCGCTTGATTTCTATCATACTACGCCACGCGGCCCCATCGAAAAGATCGAGGAGAACGATTCGTTCCGTTTCATCGAGAACCACGTCCCTATCTACTACTACAACGCTCATTGCAAATCGCTTTCCGTAGATACCCCCAAGGATATCGCCGGCGTAGAAGCATACTTGAGCAAGAAGGCATAAGCGGAAACGGCTGAAGGAAGAAGCATGAGAATCGGTTTCGACGCCAAGAAAGCCATGCGCAACCGCACCGGCATCGGCAACTACAGTCGCCGTTGTATCCAAGCCGTGAAGGAAGAGGGGGCCGATATTCGCCTCTTCTACAACGGCATACCCGTGTGGGGCGAGTTATGGCGCAACGCTTTCCAATGGCTATCCATCCGTAAGGCTCACATCGATGTCTACCACGGCCTCAGCAACGAACTGCCCTTCGGAATCGGTTGGTCGGGCGCCAAAAGTGTCGTCACCATCCACGACCTCATCTTCCTTCGCTTCCCCCAGACTTACGGTTGGCTTCAACGGCAGATTCTGAAATTGAAGACGCGCTACGCCTGTAGCCGGGCGGATAAGATTATCGCCGTCAGCGAGATGACAAAGCGCGACATTATCCATTTCTACGGAACCAATTCCTCGCGCATCGAAGTGATCTATCAAAGCATCGACGACGTCTATCGCCGCCCCTGTACCGACGAGCAATTACGCTCCGCAGTAGAGCGCTATCAGTTGCCGCAGAAATTCGTTCTCTGCGTGGGCACTATCCAAGCCCGCAAGAACCAGCACACGCTCGTAAAAGCCCTCCCACATCTGTCCGCGGATGTTCACCTCATACTCGTAGGCAAAGAAGAAGCTTATGCGCAACAGGTCCGCCAGACCGCCGAGCAATTGGGCGTAGCGGAGCGTGTACATATTTATAAAGGTGTACCGACAGCCGACCTGCCCGCTTTCTATCAGTTGGCCTCCGTCTTTGCCTGCCTCTCGCGCTTCGAGGGTTTTGGCATCCCCCTGGCCGAGGCTATTGCCAGTGGAACGCCCGTCATCGGCGCTACGGGGTCTTGCCTTGAAGAAGCCGCCGGCCCCGATTCCGTCTATCTCGACCCCGACGACAGCGAAGGTCTGGCCAAAGCCATCGCCGAGATTTTAGCCGACCCGCAGCAAGCCCAACGCATGAGCGAGCGAGGCAAGGAATATTCACTCCGCTTCACCGATGAAAGTCTCGGACAAAGCCTGACAGCACTGTACAAACAGCTCCTCGCCTAACCTCTTCCTCAAGCAGCTTTCAAATTAAGACTAATCACCCCTTTGCCCTAACCGTCCGATATGCATATTCTCGTCATTCGCCTTTCTGCTCTTGGAGACGTAGCCATGACCATTCCCGCCATCTACAGCGTCGCTCGGACCTACCCTGAGCACCACTTCACAGTGGCCACTTCTGCATTCACGGCGCGGCTCTTCATCAATCGGCCTGCAAATGTCGATGTCCTCTCATTAGCTAAGGACGAGGCTCACGGGGCGACCGGAACGTGGAAACTGATTCAAGCTACTAAACGCCTTGACATTGATGCCGTGGCCGATTTGCACAACGTGCTGCGCTCGTGGCTCGTGGATGCCAGTTTCCACCTTCGATTAAAACGCGTGGTCATGCTCGACAAGCACCGCAGAGAGCGCCGTGCCATTCTTCACGACCATTCGCAAGCCGCTACGCCTTTCATTCAGCGTTATTTCGACGTCTTCGCCCGCCTTGGACTTAAAGCCGAGCCTCGTTTCACAACACTCTTTCCAGATATCCTGCCTCCCCTACCGCCCTCTATTCCCGCCAAGGCCACTGAACAATGGATAGGGATTGCGCCCTTCGCCCGCTATCGCTCGAAGACCTATGATCAGGCACAGATGAAGGAAGTCGTGGAGAAATTCGCCTCGCGTTCGCGTAGCCGCATTTTCCTCTTTGGTGCTCGTGGCAAGGAAGAGAAAATCCTACACGAATGGGCTGCCAAGCAACCGAATGTATTCGTGGTTGCCGGCAGACTACAACTTGAAGAGGAACTTGCCCTGATGGCGCATATCGACACAATGATCACTATGGACTCGGCTAATATGCATATGGCTTCGCTCGTCGGGACACGCGTTGTCTCGCTTTGGGGAGGAACGACTCCCGCCTGCGGTTTTCTGGGCTATAGACAATCGTCCTCCGATGCGCTTACGGCAGGTCTATCATGTCAGCCTTGCACCATCGCAGGTTCGGACAACTGTCCATTAGGGCACATGCAATGCACGCGCGCCATCACCACTAGTCAAATTGTCAGCATAGTGTTGGGGGAATAAGGAGCGGGAGAGAGAAAAAGGTCCCAATCGCCCCCCCCAAGAAAGAAGGTCCCCCGATTCAGCCGTAACGTGCCACGCTTACTCTCGCCTTTCTTAGTGTCTCAGCCTCAAACCTTATCCAAATAACTATACAGTGTCTGTAAGATGACTTTTGCCGTCTCTATGCGCTGTGGGTCGTCGCCTTCCAAGGCCCGCTGCGAGGTATTATCGTAGTAAGTCATACCCGTCGCGTCGCGGAAAACGAAACCATTATTAAAGGTGTGGAAAGCGAAAGGATAGGTGTAGGTGTCGGCTAAGACATCGCGGCTGAAGACAAACTCGTCGTGGGGCAAGCCCATCTGTCCGAGAAGTGTAGCAGCTATATCCGTTTGATTAATAAGCGTATCGATTTTCATCGGCTGTTTCACCGCGCCACCCAATAAGAGCAAGGGGATATGCGGATTCTTAGTCTGGTCACCTATGTATTCAAGGTTCACGCCGTGATCGCCCGTCACGACAATCAGCAAATCCTTCCATGCGGGTGTTTGCTTCAGACGATCGATGAAAGCGCCAAAGGCCTCATCAACGTAAGCAAACGAATTATCAACCATATTATCTTTAATGCGGTCGTAGGGAACGCGAAACGGTTCATGGGAACTAAGCGTCTGGAAAGTAGTGAACCAGCGCTTACCCTGATCGGCTTTGTTGACAATATCATCAGACAGCCATTTGAAGACGTAATCATCGTGTACGCCCCAACTGATTGTGGGTGCGTCAGTAGGGAAGTCCTTCTGCTGCACGAGCGTATCGTGGCCCGAAGCCCAATAATAATCACTCTTATGGAAGATATTGAGGTTGCCCCCGTGCACAGCCATTGTCTCGTAGCCAACCTTATCGCGCAAGAAGCGCGGAAGAGCAGACAGATGGGGCAATTTGCTCGTATTCCGAATAACGCTTGTCGTGGGTTGGCCGAGTATACCGCTAAGGATAGCGACAAGACCGCGGTCGGTACGAAAACTGGCCGCATGGCAGTTAGTAAAATACACGCCTTCCTTGGCGACACGGTCGAACTGAGGCATGACGTTCGGTTTGCCGCCCAACGATTCGATGAAACGTGAGCACAGACTTTCCCAAATGACGATGAGGATGTTAGGACGATCGGTGTTCAAGAGCTGTACCTGAGGAGTGCCGGAAGTAGGGAAAAGGGGCGCGAACTTCTCGGCGCACCATTCGGGATCAAACTCCTGGAACTGGCTGCCATAGTTGCTCTTAATAGAGAGCGAATAGATGAAATTGTAAACAGGATTAACCGCACAATGGTTGAAGAACTGATTGCGGCTGTAGAAGGAATTGACAGGTGTATCGGGGCGGCGTTTCAGGCCACGGATGAGCACGAAAAAGAGGGCTATAATCAGCAGGTAGACCAACACCACAACCACGTGACCCCACCATGGCAGCGAATAACCGGCGGGCGCCGTGAAGCAAGCATCCCGGTTCAGCGCCAGCAAGGGCATCTCGAACACGACGTACACCACCACCAGCACCAGTACTGCCACCGCGAGATAGGTGGAAGAGACGCTGGCAAAGGCGCCCTTGAGCGACCGCAAATAGTGCAGGACAGAGGACTCAATCTTGAACTGCCAAGAGCGGTAGAGCGCCGCATCTGCCACCGAAAGCAAGACGAGGACAAAGCCGAGGACGAGGTCGTAAACGGCGATGCACAGACCCACGTCGAAAAGAGGAACATAGGTATAGGCCCACAACAGCAGCACGGGCACGAGCGTGGCGTAGGAAGCTATTTTCAGGTCGCTTCTAATGCCGTGGCGATAGATGGCAAGGACATCGTGAGAGTCCATTCCCTCAGCGTTGACGCGGCGGTTGTAGGCCATAAACAGGGGGCGCTGGACCACGACGAAGAAGAGCACGACGAAGAGGAAATGCAAGGCTATGAAACCCACGAAAGGGAGCAGCGGAAAATGTATGATTTGCATTGCTATGGAGAATTTAGGTCTGCAAAGGTAGCCATTTATTTTATAAAAACGAGAAAGTTTTGGTAAAAGTGATTAAAAATAGTGCACTTTCAGCGGTTTTATGGTGCAAAAAGAGTATCTTTGCACTCAAAACAGGCACGCACATCAATAAAATACGGTGCCACCCCGGACAATGAATAGAACACCCCTGCGGTTCGCTTTCCCTTATCACGCCATCGTAAACATCCTGTGGGCTTACGTCGTATACGAGGCCTGCCGTCTGGCATTCGTCGCAGAGAACTGGACGCTGCTCAGCGAGAGCCTGTCATGTCAGTCGGCCCTGCTGATGTCGCGCGGCGGTCTGCTCTTTGACACGGCCGCCATTTGCATGACCAACAGCCTCTACCTGCTGCTGGCGCTGCAACCGTTCGGTCGCGGCAACCGGGTGCTGGCACAGGTGACGAAATGGAGTTACTTACTACCGAACACCACCGCCGTAGTCATCAACCTGATGGATGCGGCCTATTTCTCGTTCACGCAGAAACGCGTGACGGCCAACGTTTTTGAGGAGTTCGAGAACGAGAACAACCTCGGTAGCATCATCGGCGTGGAGTTCGTCCACCACTGGTACTTCGTGCTGTTGGCGCTGGCGCTGATTGCGCTACTCGTGAAAGGCTACCGCCCCGCCAGCGCGGCCTACGAGCAAATGCCACGCCTCCGCTACATCATCACGCAGGTCGTCTGTCTGCTCGTGACTGTCACCCTCATGGTCTGCGGCATCCGCGGCGACCTGTTCCGCACCGCCACGCGGCCCATCTCGCCCAACGACGCCTTCCGCTACGCCCAGCAGCCCATCCAGACGAACGTGGTGCTGAACACGCCGTTCAACATTCTGAAGACGCTACAGCACAAGACGATGGAAGTGCCGACCTATTTCGAGCACCGTGCCGAGTTGGACAGCATCTACACACCCGTGCACCAGCCCTGCCCCGACCGCATAGAACGCCGCAAGAATGTGGTGCTGCTCATCGTGGAGAGTTTTGCCGAGGAATTTATAGGTTCGCGCAATCGCGACCTCGACAACGGCACATACAAAGGTTACACGCCCTTCGCCGACTCTCTGCTAACGCAGAGCCTCACCTTCCGCGAGACGTTCTGCAACAGTTGGACCAGCATAGACGCAATGCCGGCCGTGCTGGCCTCCATCCCTCGCATCCACGATGCCTTCGTTCTCTCGCCATTCTCCTTAAACAACATCAACAGCCTGGCCACCGAGTTAGGTCACTGGGGCTACCACTCGGCTTTCTTCCACGGTGCTGAGAACAACTCGATGGGCTTCCGCTCGTTTGCCCGCTCGGCAGGATTCAAGGAATACTACGGCCGCACGGAATTCTATGCCGACCCGCGTTTCGGCGGCGAGAAGGAGTTCGACGGCACGTGGGGCATCTGGGACGAACCATTCCTGCAGTTCTTTTGCACAAAGATGACGGAGATACACGAACCCTTCGTCACGGCCGTCTTCACGCTCTCTTCCCACCATCCCTTTGCCATCCCCGAGAAGTACAAGGACGTTTTCAAGGACGAGGGCATACACGCGCTGCACAAGTGCATCCGCTACACCGACTACGCCCTGCGCCGTTTCTTTGAATCGGCAAAGCAGCAGCCCTGGTACGCGAACACCATCTTCGTACTCTGTGCCGACCACGCCAGCAGCAAGACGACGCACGCCAAATACAAGACGGAACTCGGGCACTTCCGCGTACCCATCCTCTTCTTTGATCCCTCGGGCGAACTGCCTACAGGTTGTGTGGATGGGATCGCACAGCAAATTGACATTATGCCGACGTTGCTCAACTACCTGGGCTACGATCGCCCCTACGTGGCCTTCGGTAAAGACCTGCTCCACACGCCGGCAGCCGAGACCTGGGCTTTCAACTATTTCAATGTCCCTCAACTGATCCGCGGTAGCCACCTCCTGCAGTTCAACGGTCATCAGACCACAGGCTTTTACGACTACCGTCAAGACCCGCTGCTCCAGCACAACCTCGAAGGACAAAGCCCCGACGAGGCTTCGATGGTCCTGCAAACCAAAGCCATTCTGCAAAGCCTGATGGAGCGGATGAAGGGGAATGAGATGACGATAAGAGTTGACGAGTAAACGAGTTGACAAGTTGACGAGTTGGTTCTTTTAGTTGACGAGTTGACAAGTTGGTTCTATGAGTTGACCACCCTCGTTTACTCGACCTCTAGTCACTTGACACCTCTAAACTCGTCTACAAAAAGAACTTCTCATCCACAAAGGACCTACTCGTCTACTTGTCAACTAAAAGAACCTACTCGTCTACTTGTCTACTCGTCTACTTGTCAACTAAAAAACCTACTCGTCTACTAATAATAAAAATTATTCCCTATGCACAAACATCTCTTTATGCTGATTGCCACGTTATTATTAATGATTGGTGGCGCACAGGCCCAGACATGGACTGCCGACAATGGCAACGGAACATTCACAAACCCGCTGTTCTACGACGAGTTCTCCGACCCCGACATTCTTCGTGTAGGCGATGACTATTATCTCGCCGGCACAACAATGCACGCCGTGCCGGGACTGGTAATCCTGCACAGCAAGGACCTGGTGAACTGGGAGAACATTTCGTATTGCTTCGACCGCTTCGACTTCCCCGAGGAGCGCTTCTCGCTCAAGAACCACAACGAAATCTACGGTCAGGGAGTTTGGGCGCCGTGCATCCGCTATGCCAACGGACAGTTCTATGTCTACACTAACGTCAACGGCAAGGGATTGCAATGCTACACGTCCAAGGACGTCAAGGGACCGTGGGAGCACCATAATATGCAAGGTAATATCTACGACCTGGGCGTGCTCTTCGATGACGAGGGAAAGGTATACGCCATCCACGGCTACGGCACCGTGAAATGCACGGAACTGAAGCCCGACATGAGCGGTCCGATTGAAAGCACCGAGCGCGTCATCATTCCTGAAGGCAATGGTGTAGGCGAAGGGCACCATATGTACAAAATCGATGGGATGTACTACCTCATCTCCACCGACTACCGACCCAACGGCCGCACGCTCTGCTCGCGCTCGAAGAGCATATGGGGACCCTATGAGACGCGCGTCATCACCGCCGACGAGACCTACGGTTATCACGCAACATCGCTCACCCAAGTGCCCCGCGGCACGAAATACCGTATCGGCGAGGACGGCACGAAATTCGGCCTCGGACCTCTCGACAAGGATGCTACCGCTGCCACCAACGCCCATCAGGGCGGCATCGTGCAAGCCACTGACGGCACGTGGTGGGCACTGTTTATGATGGACTTCCACTCCATCGGTCGCACCGTATGCCTGATGCCGATGACGTGGAAGGACGGTTGGCCGATGGTGGGCTTCGAGGGCAACTTCGGACGGGCACCGCGCACGTGGTTCAAGCCCGGCACCAAGCAGGGCGCACTTGTCTCCGGACAGCAACCGACCGAGAAGCCGCACGGACCTTATGTGCGCTCCGAGAACTTCGACGGCAAGACCCTGGGCCGCGTATGGCAATGGAATCACAACCCCGAGGAGAAGATGTGGAGCCTCAAGGGAGGACGCCTGCGCCTGAACACGATGCCCGCCGAACAACTGATGTGGGCGCGAAATACGCTCACGCAGCGCGTCATCGGCCCCACGAGTATCACAACCGTGGAAGTAAACGCGAAAGGCCTGAAGGACGGCGACGTCTGCGGACTGGGCAATATCAACGTGCCGTGCTCATGGATTGGACTCGTAAAGGAGGGCAAGACACTCACGCTGCGCTGCTTCGAACAACTGACCAACGACACCATTGACATCCCCGTCACGCTGACCAACAACAAGATTTGGCTGCGCAGCAACGGAGACTACGATCACGACCAAGCCCAATACGCCTACTCCACCGACGGCGTCAACTTCCAGACGATGGGTCGCATGATGCCGCTCTCCTATCAACTCATCTCGTTCCAAGGCTCACGCCACGCCCTCTTCGCCTTCAACGTGAAGGGCAAGAACGGCGGCTATGCCGAGTTTGACAACTTCACCGTCGAAGAGCCCAGCGCCGACCGCAGCGCCAATATCCCTTACGGCAAAACTTTCCGCATCATCAACAAAGCCACGGGCAAGCCGGCCGTCTGCGACCCGCACGGCCTTCTCTATGACACGCGTCCCAACGATCAAAGTCAGCGCACGCAGTTCCAACTCATCGACCGCGGTCACGGAAAGGTATCGCTCAAGTGTCTCGATGGCCGCTATATAAAGGTTTATGGCGAAGGCCTGGCAGGCGACGTCCGCTTCACCACCAACGAGCAGGACGCCGAAGTCTTCCTCTGGCAAGACTTCCTCAACCACGACTTCATGCTCTATTCACTGCGCAACCACCGCTATATTGGCAAGAGTCCCACCACCGGCAGCCCCTATTCAATGGATTATGCCGGACCCGACCCCGCACGCCGCAACGGCTCGGTGCTGCAGTGGGAAGAGGTGCAGTGACGCGGTCTACTTGTCAACTCGTCTACTAAAAGAACCAACTCGTCTACTTGTCAACTCGTCAACTAATTAACTACTCGTCAACTAATTAACTATGACACTGAATGAAATTGCGCTGCATCGGCGCAGTATCCGCAAATACAACGGACAACCCGTGAGCAGGGAAGAATTAGAGGCGCTCGTGCGCTTTGCACAAGAAGCCCCATCGTGGAAGAACCAGCAGACATCGCGCTATCACATCGTGTGCAGCGCCGACGTCATCTCCAAGGCACGTGCCTGCCTCGGAGGCTCAAACCCGCAGAAGACCGAAGGCGTGAGCGCCCTCATCGTCACCTCTTTCAAGCACGACATCGTCGGGCACACCCACGGTCAACCCGACAACGAAGGTGGTAATGGATGGGGCTGGTACGACCTGGGCCTTCAGAACGCCTACCTGCTGCTGAAAGCCGCCGAACTCGATATCGACACGCTCGTCATCGGCATCCGCAACGCCGAAGAACTCCGCTCCCTCCTGCAGATCCCCGAGGACGAAACCATCGGTGCTGTCATTGCCGTCGGTCACCGTGTAGAGAACGCACAGCGCCCGCCACGCAAGGAATTCGATGAGATTGTGAGCGTCTATTGAGGTGGTAAGTTCTTGAGTTTTTAAGTTTTTGGGTGGCTGCGAAGAAATGATTGAATATCATTTCTGAAGCGGGTTTCTCAGCGCTCGACTGGTGCAAGGCATGTTTATCATAGCCGAAGCAACAGACGGAGAAGCGCGTGAGGGGAAGTGAGTTCTTGAGTATTTGAGTTCTTAAGTATTTGAGTTCTTGAGTTTTTGAGTTCTTTAGTTCTTGAGTTCTTGAGTTCTTGAGTTCTTGAGTTCTTGAGTGCAAGGCCTGTTCTATTCCTGGGCGTCGTCGCCCAGGCCCGCACCCAGCACCTCTGTCCACGAAAGACCCGCGAAGACAACCGTTAACTTGGTTGCTTTCGCGGGCCTTCGTATCATGTCGTTGCAAAACAGCGCGTGAATGCCGTTTGTCTCCAGTGCGAACAGCCTCACGGTCGCCAGTTGGGGCTAAGGGAAGCGCGGCCTATTTGAGGATGTAATAGAGAAGGGCGGGATGGAGAGGGGCGCTCGTAGTGACCATCACGGCGCTGCTGTAGCGGTCGTTCTTCCGATAAACCTTGTTGCTGCTGTAATTGAACAGCACGTCGGAGGTATACGACGAATTGCCCTTATACATCTTATTATCTTTCCACGTGGCCACAATATCAGCCGTATAGGTGCTCCGCCCACGGTAAACGCGGTTATTCTCCCACGTAGCGAGGATGTCCGACGAATACGAACTGTTGCCGTTATACAGATAATGGCCGTTAAAACGGGCTACGATATCAGCCGTATAAGTGGAATTCCCCTTATAGACCTTACCGTCCTTCACCGTGTAAATGATGTCTGAAGTATACGAACTTTGTCCACGGTAAACCTTCTGCGCACTCACAGTGAGCACACTGAGAAGCATAAGACATAAAAAGCGAAAACGTTTCATAGGCAGATGAGATGATTTAGAATTAGAGATTTAGGGGGCTAGAAACTAAATTTGCCAGGTTGTCTAGAGCATCTGGCATTTCTAGTGCCAGCGTCTACAAAAAGAAGAGGGCGACGCCGAGGACGGCGACAAGGGTGCCGAAGAGATCGCGGGCGGTGATGGGCTGATGGAAGAGCCAGCGCGTGGGCCAAAGGATGAACACGGGAGTCAAGGCCATCAGCGTGGAAGCAATGCCGGCCGGGGCCAGTTGCACCGCCAACAGGGACAGCGAAACACCGATGACGGGTCCGGTGATAATGGCACCTGCGGCGGCGGTCATCGTAGTGCGGTCGTGAAGTCCTTCGTGCATACGCGCGCGGTTTCCTTTTAAATAGTAAGCGATGCCGAAACCTATCAGACCTGCAACGCCGCGGACCATCGTGGCAGCCATCGGCAACAGGGGCGTCGTCTCGCATAACCCCATACCTACCTTCGACAACACGATGCCAAAGCCTTGGCCCATTGCTGCTCCAATACCAAAGAGATAAGCCTTGGGAGGAAGCGGACCTCTGCGCTTAGGCAATGAAGGGGTGGAAGTACTGCCATTTACTGCGGTCGGGGTGGAAGCACCACTATCTGCGGTCAGAGTGGAAGTACCGCCATCTGCTGCGGTCGGACTTGACTCTGGGACCTTTTTTTTCTTACGCTTACGTACGACGATAGCAATACCGCTGAGCGTTACGACGATTCCGAGCAGGGCTTGAGCGGTGAGGGTTTCGCCCAGAAGCACCCACGCGGCCAGAGCCGAGAAGACAGGGGCAAGGGTCATAAAAAGTTGACCGAAACGGCTGCCCGCCAGCTCGTAGGACGAGAAGAGGCAATAGTCGCCAAAGACATAACCTACAACCCCGGAGGCCAACAACCATAGAATTGCAGAAACGCCCATACCCTGCGGCAAGGGAGAACCCGTAGCAACCCAGAGGATGAGGGCCAGAATGACCAGGGAGGCTGCCATGCGGAGAAAGTTCATCTGCAACTGACCCATCCTGCGGCTAGCGACCTCAGCGCACAAGGCTGTAATAGTCCAAGTGACCGCAACGATGATGGAAAGGATTTCTCCGTATGGCATCTTTGCGCCTTATTTCTTCAAGAGTCTCTCGCTAAGTTTCTCCAGCATATCGCGCGTCATAGCACCAATGCCAAAGTTGGGTCGCCATCCCCACTCCTCGCGGGCTGCCGAGTCATCAAGGCTGTCGGGCCAACTCTCGGCGATGGCTTGCTTGAGGGGATCTACATCATAGACCATCTCAAAGTCGGGACAGCGTTTCTTGATTTCCGCGTAGATCTTCTCGGGCGGGAAACTCATCGCAGTGACGTTAAAGCCGTTGCGGTGAATAAGCTTAGCGGGGTCCGCTTCCATCAGTTCGATGGCAGCGCGCAGGCCATCCGGCATATACATCATATCCATACGAGTGCCTTCAGCGATAGGGCAAACAAATTTCTCGCCACGCACAGCGGCGTAGAAAATGTCAACGGCATAATCGGTGGTGCCGCCGCCCGGAGGCGTGACATAACTGATGAGACCGGGGAAACGTACGGAGCGCGTGTCCACACCGTATTTCGTGTAATAGTAGTCGGAGAGCAGTTCGGTCGTGACCTTCGAAACGCCATAGATGGTGCGGGGACGCTGGACGGTGTCCTGCGGCGTCAGTTCGTGCGGGGTGTTGGGCCCGAAACTGCCGATGCTGGAAGGCGTGAAGACGGCGCACTGGTTCTCGCGAGCCACCTCAAGCACGTTCCACAGCCCGTCAATACCAATCTTCCAGGCCAGGCGTGGTTTCTGTTCTGCCACCACACTCAACAAAGCTGCAAGGTTGTAGATGGTATCTATATGATGTTCACGTACGACTGCCGCCATCTGTTCACCGTTAGTGACATCGGCTATAGCCGAGGGGCCATTCTCGGCCAATTCCCCCTTGGGTTCTGCCCCAGGAATATATCCGGCCACAACATGAGCACTACCAAAACGGTTTCTCAATTCAGCTGTCAGTTCCGAGCCAATTTGGCCCGTAGAGCCGATGACAAGAATGTTTTTCATTTCAAAGTTTAATGAGTTAGTCTGATTACAAGTTTTCTCTATTTTGCGGCACAAAGATAGTGAAAAGAGTTATGCGAAAAATGAAAACGAGAAACTTTTTTGTTTAAAAGGTGTGAATTATGCCATTTTCTCGCTCCGTTTATGCTATAACGTCGCAAAAAGCATTAACTTTGCACACGAATAAGGCTAACTATTCATCAGATTTGACAAACCTTTTAACCTTTAAATGCTATAAGAATTATGTACGGTAAAATGCAAGAGCATCTTCAGCAGACGCTGAAGGAAATCCGCGAGGCCGGTCTCTACAAGGAGGAACGCCTCATTGAAAGTCCCCAGGCCGCAGCCATCGAAGTGGCAGGCAAGGAAGTGCTCAATTTCTGCGCCAACAACTACCTGGGTCTGAGCAACCATCCCCGCCTCATCGAAGGCGCCAAGAAGATGATGGACCGCCGCGGCTACGGAATGTCAAGCGTTCGTTTCATCTGCGGCACCCAGGATATCCACAAGGACTTGGAGGCTGCCATCAGCCGCTTCTTCAAGACGGAAGACACCATTCTCTATGCTGCGTGTTTCGATGCCAACGGCGGCGTTTTCGAGCCTCTGCTCACCGAGGAGGACGCCATTATCAGCGATGCCCTCAACCACGCCTCAATCATCGATGGTGTACGCTTGTGCAAGGCAAAGCGTTACCGCTATGCGAATGCCGATATGGAGGACCTGGAGCGCCAACTGATTGCGGCACAGGAACAGCGCTTCCGCATTGTTGTTACCGACGGCGTGTTCTCGATGGACGGAAATGTCGCGCCGATGGACAAAATCTGCGACTTGGCCGAGAAATACGATGCCCTTGTGATGGTTGACGAGAGTCACAGCGCGGGTGTCGTAGGCGCAACAGGCCGCGGTGTCAGTGAGTTCTTCGGCACCTACGGACGGGTGGACATCTACACCGGCACCCTCGGCAAGGCTTTCGGCGGCGCGATGGGCGGTTTCACCACCGGCCGGAAGGAGATCATCGATTTGCTGCGCCAGCGCTCACGCCCCTACCTCTTCTCCAACAGCCTCGCCCCCGGCATCATCGGCGCTTCGCTCGAAGTTTTCAAGATGCTCGACGAAAGCAATGAACTGCACGACCGCCTCGTGGAGAATGTCAACTATTTCCGCGACAAGATGATGGCCAGCGGCTTCGACATCAAGCCCACGCAGAGCGCCATCTGTGCCGTGATGCTCTACGACGCACCGCTGTCGCAGCGTTTCGCAGCCCGTCTGCAGGAAGAAGGAATCTACGTAACCGGCTTCTATTACCCCGTGGTTCCGAAAGGCCAGGCCCGCATACGCGTGCAAATCAGCGCCGGACACAACCGCGAACAACTCGACAAGTGCATCGCCGCCTTCCAGAAGGTGGGACGTGAACTTGGCGTGCTGAAATAAGAGAAGAGGTAGATAATTAAGGAATATAAGAATTAAGGAATTAAGGAATAAAGATTCTTCGGACGTTAGCGGGAGAGGGGCAGATGTGGTGCTCCTCTCTCCTTTTTTTAAACTTTTACTTGATTCGGATTAAACCTTTGGGCATTTTAACGCTCTTATTTTTAATGAGATTACTTTTTGACACGCAAACAGACTGATACACCCACTTTTGATGCACTTGCTCTAGGCCTTCTTTATTCTCTAGAGTTTCTAGATTCTCTAGTTCTTCCAGGTTCTCTAAATCCTAAGGATTCTCCAGACCCCTTCACCTGATTGATGTGCAGACTCTTGACGCCTACCCTCTCATTCTTCCATTTTTTCCTCCTTGTCCGTTCTCATATAAACAATATTCATTAAAAAAGAATTGAACACAATGAAACATTTCACGACCAAGGAAGCACTCCTGCTGCTTTTTCTGTTCATTGCTAGCACGCTAACGGCTCAAGTAACTCCGACCCAACCGCAAGGTCAAGGACAAAACAACCCCTCCATGCAACGTCGTCCCCGACATATGCGTAGTATGGAAAGTTACACCACCGAGACACCGATGGTGCACGACCCGGTGATGGCTTATGAAGACGGCACCTATTACCTTTTTGCCACCGGAATGGGCGTGATGATGATGACGTCCAACGACCTCAAGACTTGGACAGGCCACCGTCGTCCCACGATTGCCGAGATCCCGAAATGGACGGCAGACAGCGTCCCCGGATTCCGCAACCACGTTTGGGCGCCGGACGTCATTCACTACAACGGCCGCTGGTGGCTGGCCTACTCCTGTTCCACCTTCGGACGCAACACTTCGGCCATCGGACTTGCCTCCTCCCCGACCCTCAACTTCAAGGACAGCATCAACTACAAGTGGACGGACCATGGTTGTCTGGTAGCCTCCCGTGAGCGTCGTGACGACTGGAATGCCATCGACCCCGCTTTCATCCTCGACGAGAACGGTAAGCCCTGGCTCACTTGGGGCTCCTTCTGGGACGGAATCCAAATGGCACCCCTGGACCCCGAGACGATGCACATCCCTGCCGGCGTGAAGCCCAAGACCATCGCTCGCCGCGTAGCCCTGCGCGACACCCTGAATGCAGAGCCCAACCCCACCTCACGCTTTGCCGGACGAAATGCAATTGAGGCCCCCTTCATTCTCCGCCACGGAGATTACTTCTACCTCTTCGTCAGTCACGACTACTGCTGCCGTGGTATGAAGAGCAACTACAAAGTGGTCGTAGGCCGCAGCAAGAAAGTCGACGGTCCTTATGTTGATGCACAAGGTCGGGATATGACAGCCGGCGGTGGCAATCTCTTTATCGAGGGCGACAAAAAGGAATTTGAAGCGGCTGGTCATAGCGCCGCCTACCATCTCCCAGATGGCCGCGACCTCTTCATCTGCCACGGCTACAGCATTCAACACTCCGGACAAAGCATTCTCGTTCAACGCGAAATCAAATGGAACGAGGATGGTTGGCCAGAGATTTGATAAGGAAGTAGGATATTGCCTCCCCATTCCCCCCCCGAGGGGACTATCATTCAAAAAGAAGGCACCTGACTTAATACAGAAAAGGTGCACATGATTTAACAAATTCGAATCATGTGCACCTTTTCTGTATTAAGTCAGGTCCTAGCAAAAGTATGATCAGGGCGAAAGCCAGAAACAATAAAGCTGGTATAGGATATAAAAGTTGTGGTTTCCAGCATAAGGTCGCACAACCTCACACGACAGGTCGCTCAACCTCACACGACAGGTCGTTCAGCCTCACACGACAGGTCGTTCAGCCTCACACGACAAGTCGCACACCTCCCCCTTTACAGATTCTGCTCAAGTTCAGCAACCCGTGCGCGGAACTCTGAATCTGCCTCAAGGCGGCGTGAGATAGCCTGGCAAGAATGAAGGACGGTAGCGTGTCCACGACGACCGATGGCCATACCGATGCGCGTAGTACTGAGAGTGGTGTGTTTCTGAGCAAGATACATGATGACTTGGCGCACCAGTACGATATTGGCCTTGCGACTTGAAGACATGATGTCTGAAGGCGACTGGTCGAAATAGGCACAAGTCCGCTCTACGATGCTTTCCACAGTGATTGGGGGACGCTGCAACGCCAAACCTATTGTGCGGCCAATGACACGCTCTGCTAAAGCGATATCCACATCACAATTATAGACAACACTGTATGCCATCAACGAATTGAGGACACCCTCAAGATCACGGATACTATTATCGACATGAGCTGCGATATAACTGACGACATTCTCTGGGATATGCAAACCGTCGTGACGGATATGATAACGCAGAATGTCGCGGCGCAAGGACTCATTCGGACGCTCCAGCTCAGCCAAAAGTCCCCATTTGAAGCGAGTGAGCAAACGCTCCTCCATGCCTTGCAGTGCCACAGGCGGGCGGTCAGAAGTTAGAATCAGTTGTCGTCCGTTTTGGTGCAAGTGGTTGAAGATATGGAAAAAGGTGAGCTGAGTTTTCTGTAAAGTGGCAAATTCCTGTACGTCGTCGATAATGAGCACATCAATACTCTGATAGAAAGCGATGAAATCATTGAGGGTGTTTTGTCGCACGCTATCAGTGTACTGCACCTGGAAGAGGTGAGCAGAGACATAGAGCACACGCAACTGCGGATGCAACTCTTTCAGACGCGTACCAATGGCATTCACGAGATGAGTCTTCCCGACGCCAGAACCACCATATATAAATAAAGGGTTAAAAGTCGCCTGACGCGGATTCTGAGCAATGGCCAAACCGACGGTACGAGGCAGTTTATTGCTATCTCCTTCTATGAAATTGTCGAAAGTATACTCTGCCTTGAGCTGTGAATCAAGGGCCTGCAGTTGACGCGGACTACGGTTGAGCCCAGACATTCGCACCGGCGTTCCTACTTGAGTTGAACGGCTGGTGGCTTCTTCATCAATATGCAAATCGTTGGTAGCGTCCACCTGAACCTCATAGATGAGCCGCACTCCCTCTCCAAAACAACGGAGAAGCACAGCACGGAAGAGTTTTAGGAAGTGGGCCTCTATATACTCACGAATAAAAGGACTGGGTACACACAGGGTCAACTGCCGGCTACTCTCGTCAAAACAGACAAAAGTAATCGGAGCAAACCAAGTCTCGAACTGCTGCCGCTGAACATTGTTTTGTATCATCCGCAGACAGTCCTTCCACCGAGGATCTGTATGTGAAGAGGTTGCTTTCATTCGATCGGGTAAAGTGAATCTTTTCGTTTAAGCCGAATTGCGAGTGCAAAGGTACAAATATTTTTTTTTATGCCAAAATGAGCCTCAGAAAAATTAATCGTTAAAATGCAGATAACTGACGTATTTTCCACGAGATGGGAAAAGTGACCTAAAAAAAAAGCTCATCACAGTTTAAATTTTACAAACACTTGATAATCAATAAATTAGGGCAACTGCACCTGCAGTTGCCCGTTTTTTTTTGTTCCACATAAATATCGAGAACTTGGTCACTTACGCCCAACTATGGAACGTCCTTAAAAAATAAATTTTTATTTGGATAATTTCTTTTTAAGCATTTTTTAAAGGAGTTCATAAAGGTTTCCTTATTCAATTATTTTTCTGCCTCCTTTTTACCAAAAACAGAAAAATGTACATAGCGTTTTGGGTGAGCTTTCAAATCTTCAACAAGAGCCGAGGCGCCAGAAACAGTTTGGTTGAGATTGGAATAAAGCGTAGTGTCGTTGAGCAACAATCCTATGGTATTGTCGGGCGTATTAAGGCGTTCTGTCATTTTGTTGACATTGTTCAGAGTGCCATCAACACGTGACATAGTGCCTTCGAGGTCCAGATGGTTCAGTTTATCGGCAAGTTGTGTGATGTTTTCTCCTGCCTTTGTAAAAGTCTGTGCCATCTGAGGTACATCTTTCTCCAATAAATGGTTAAGCCCCTGGCTGCTCCTGTCGAGATTAGCCGTAAGGGCTTCGGCATTGGCCAGAATCTGCTTCAAATGAGGGTCTGTGGCAATCATGTTAAGCGAAGTCAGCAGCGAATCGACCTTCATCAGTGTAAACTCCAATTTGGGAATAAAATCAGCTGCCTTAGCTAAAAGGCCAAAGTTATCACTTGAAGGGATGGTATCACCTACCTCCAAACGTTCCATAGGATTATTGCCCATCAACAGATTGAGAGTGCAACCGCCAAGCATCGCCTCGTCGAGGATAGCTTGAGTACCCACAGGTACGCGCATCCCATGTTCGACGGAAATATGAACGACCACTCCGTTCCCAGGATGGTCATAGTCGTAGTATATTTGCGAAACAATACCCACGTTATATCCATCAGCATAGACAGGACTCGACTTCGCCAAAGTCTTGGCATTGCTAAACTTTATCACGTAGGTGTCATGTCTCTGAAAGAGCGAGACGCCTTGTAAGAACTTAATGGTGAAAAACAGCAGAACAATGGCCACGAGGCCAGAGAGTCCTATTTTCACTTCGCGTGAGATCTTCATTTGATGCTTTCTTTATATTTCTTAATGGCCTGATAGATACTGTTGGCCAGTTGTTCAATGCCTTGGCGGCTAAGTAGATAATTCTCCTCGTTGGCAGTAGTGATGTAACCAAGTTCCACAAGACACGAAGGCATAGAGGTGGCACGCAGCACGAGGAATCCTGCTTGATGCACCCCCTTGTCCGGACGGCCGGCAACACGAAACTGGCGCTGAATAAGCGTTGCCAGTTTGACGCTCTGTTCCATGTATTTGTCCTGCATGAATTCAAAGATGATGTACGATTCGGCGCTCTTGGGATCAAACCCCTCATAGCGGTTCTCGTAGTCTTTCTCGAGCATGATGGCTTCGTTCTCACGCTTGGCCACGTCCAGATTGTCGGCAGCTCGGTGCATACCGAGGGTGTAGGTCTCGGAGCCTCGGCCTTGCTTGCCCCCCGGCAGGGCGTTGGTGTGGATGCTCACGAAGAGGTCTGCCTTGGCACGGTTGGCAATGGCTGCCCGCTCGTTGAGTTCGACGAACACGTCCGTCTTGCGCGTGTATACCACTTTTACACCCTTCAGGTTCTGCTCGATCAGTCGTCCTACGGCGAGGGTCACATCAAGGTTGATGTTCTTCTCGCGCCCCCGCTTGCCGAGGGCTCCGGGGTCCTTGCCACCGTGGCCGGCATCGAGCACGATGGTGAATGCATCACCCGCCCACACCGGTGCTGCCGGCGCAAAGGCCAACAGCACAAATGTGAGTAACGGAATGATATTCTTAAGAATGCTTGTCATTTCGCGGGCAAAGGTAGTAATAATTTGCGAGTCCAAAGGGAATTTTATGCAAATATTTTATCCTTTATCTCGGGAAATGTGTTCTTTAGAAGCGAATACGTGCTCCCGCGAGGACTACGATGCCGGGTTGGGGGATGTTCCCGAGGTCGTAGTAGCGGTGATTGGTGAGGTTGGTAGCCTCGGCCCAGAGTTCATAGTGGCGGTCTGTCCAGCGCACCTTGACGTCGAGCGTGGCATAGGGCGAGTAAGCCTTCAATTCGCCTGTGGACTTGGCGTCGCTATAGAGGATGTAACTGCCTTCGCGGTCCTGCCAGCGCACACTCCACGAGGCCGACAGGCGCGAGACGATGCGGTGGTCCAGCGTGGCCACGAACTTGTGGCGCAGGTACTCCATCGCGTAGTTCGACTTGTAGACGGGCGTGTCGTCGCGGCGGTGCTGATGCAGGTAGGTGTAGCCCAGCGTGAGCCGCTGCAGGTAAGCATCCTGCCGGTGGAACACCTCCGTGAAATTCAATGCGCCCTGGAGTTGTGCGCCCCAGTTGTCGAGGTCGAAATTGGCGCTGTGGAAGACGTCGCCGGCATCATACATCACCCAGTCGATGAGGTCGGAGCCGCGGTGGTAGAAGACCTTGGCCGTAGCCTCGGCGACGGGTGTGCGGTAAGTGGTCCCCACCT
Source organism: Bacteroidales bacterium (assembly GCA_024690405.1). GTDB lineage: Bacteria > Bacteroidota > Bacteroidia > Bacteroidales > Bacteroidaceae > Physcousia. The sequence goes on along the minus strand of JAILCU010000041.1, from coordinate 26,601 downwards.
GGACGCTGTGGCTCTCCTCGGCCTTCATTCCCTGGTTGCCTTCGTGCGTAGGGCTCTTGTAATAGAGGTCGGTGAAGGTGGGCAGGCGGAATCCTTTGTTATACGAGGCGAACAGACGCCAATGCGCAGCGGGCGTGTAAGCCAGGTCCACGCCGGGGTAAAAGCGCAAGTGATGGTCGAAACGGGTATTGCGGTTGGCCAGCACGCCGATGCTCGCCGTGAAATGCGGGAGCAGGATATTGTGTTCAAGGTTGAATGAGAGGTTGGTGCGACTGTCGTGACGGCTGTAGTAGATGTCCTCGTGGGGCGGTTGGTGGCGGAGCGTGCCGTGTATGGGCAGCCCCAGCGACGTGCTGTAAATGCCTTCCTCGCGCACCTCGGCGCCAAGGGCCGTCTTCCCCAGACACCAGCGCACGTCGGCCGTCACACGGGCGCCATAGACATCGGAGCGGTGGAAGTTCTCGCCCGTGGTGGTGCCACGGATGAGTTCGAAGTTGTCTACAAGGCGGTTCCAGTAGACCTCGGGGTGCAACCGCACGCGTCCCTTGTTCTGGACGCCGGCGCTGACGAGGTAACGGGTGTTGCGCTCGTATTGGTTGGGATAGGCGGCGCTGTAGAACGTGTTGGCGCCGTACGATTTCTGGCTATATCCTGCCTGACAGTTGAGGACATAGTCGTCGGTATCATAGCGCCCCTGCAGATAGACATTGCCGCGCGAGAAGTCGGAATTGACGGTGGCACCGTCGGAGCGCTGGTACGTAGCCGAGAGCGACCCCCACTTCAAGGCCCCGCGGACATCGGCGCCGAACGTGCCGTAACTGCCGCCCTGCGCGCCCGCTTCCACATTCGCCTTGTCGTCGGTTTTCGTCACGATGTTGATGGCTCCGCCAAAGGCCGAGGCGCCATAGACGCGCGAGGCAGCGCCCTCGAGCACTTCGATGCGTTCGATATCAGCCAGACTCACGGGGAAGTCTGCGGCCAGGTGACCTGTGTGGGGGGAACTGATGTTGACGCCGTTCAGTAGAAGTGTGATTTGGTCGAACGTGCCGCCATTGATACTGATGTCCGTCTGAATACCAAAGCCGCCGCGCTGCCGGACATCCACGCCGACGGCTAATTTCAAGAGGTCGTTGACGCTTTGCGCCGCCGAGGCCTCGATTTGTTGACGCGTGATTACGCCAACGATACGTGCTGACTGCAGGGCCGTCAGCGCCGACATGGTGCCAGCCACGCTCACCTCCGCGAGTTCGTGTTCGTCAGCTTCGGCCTCAACGTCCGCGTCCATCGTGGGCTGGGCGGCTTCCACCTTCGGCAGGTTCACGCTCGCCAGCATACCCACCGAGAGCACGCCGATGCGCACTTCGCGGTGCAGACTGGCAAAAGCGCTGTAGCCTCCGCGCGTGAAATGGCGGAAGGTGACGGCACCTCTGAGTTTTTTTGCTTGTTTAAACATAAACAAATGAATAAAAGGGTTGATTAAAATAAAGGGTTGATAAAATGGTTAATGAATGAATGGTTAATGAAGTGATGAATGAATGAATGGTTAATGAAGGGGGCCATGCATAGATGGCCGATGACTGAATACGGAATGCTTTGATTTAAGGCTCCCTCAATCGAGTTGAATTTTCTTATTGTGACGCTGTGACGCTGTGACGCTTTCCGGTCGGTGCACCTTAGAGCGTTGGCAAGTCAGAAGAATCTTTCCAAGTTGCAAGTTTTAAGTTTCAAGTTTCAAGTTCCAAGTTTCAGGTTGCAAGTTGCAAGTTTCAGGTTCCAAGTTCCAGGTTTCAGTGGAATATCGCAAACAACCCGCCATCGGGTTTCTTGAAGAAGCGGTCGAGTTCCTTGAAGAGGGCGGTACGCGAGAACACCACGACGCGGTCGCCGGGCTGAATCTCGGTGCGGCCGTTGACGAGGATGCCCTCGCCGTTGCGCACCAGACCGCCAATGGTGATGCCTTTGGGGATGCCCAGTTTCATCACGGGCTTGCGGGTCACTGGCGATCCTTCCACCACGTCGAATTCGGCCACGTCGGCGTCGGCGATGGTCAGACTCTTGACGCTGGCCACGTCGGAGTCGAGCATCATCTGATAGATATGGCTGGCGGCGATGGCTTTCTTGTTGATGATGGTGCCGATGTCCAGTTTCTCGGCCATCGTGATGTAGTCGGTGTTTTCCACCATTGCCACGGTCTTGCGCACGCCCATCCGCTTCGCGGCAAGGCACGCCAGGATGTTGGTCTCGGTGTCCGGCGTGAGCGCACAGAAGGCCTGCGTCTGCCGTATGCCTTCTTCTTGCAGCAACTGCGTGTCGCGGCCGTCTCCGTTGATGACCAGCACATTGTCATTGTCGAGCAGTTCGTTGAGCGCACGACAGCGGTCGATATCGTGTTCTATGATTTTCACGTCCATAAAATCGGGCAGACGGTGACAAGTCTGCACGGCAATCCTACCGCCACCCATGATCATCACCTTGCGCACGTCGGGGTAATTCTCCTTGCCCACCAGTTCCCGTATGTTGGGCACGAACAACTTGGTCGTCATGAAGTAAGCGATATCCCCCAACTTCAGTTGGTCAAAACCGCCGGGGATGATGGTGTCTTCGTCGCGCTTGATGGCTACGATGTGATAGGGCGAGTCGGGCGGACACAGGTCTTTCAACGGTTGACCGAAGAGTTTGCCAGCTTCCTCGCGCAGTTTGATGCCGAGGATGATGAGCGCGCCCTTGTCCACTTCCCACCATTGCCGCACCCACGAACGGCGCACGCCATCCGCTATCTCCTGGGCTGCCAGTGCCTCGGGATAGATGAGCGAACCGATTCCCATCGAGGTGAAGAAATCGCGGTTCTTGGGCTCCATGTATTCGCCGTTGTCGATACGTGCAACAGTCTTTTTCGCGCCGAGGCTGTTGGCCAGCATGCAGCACGTCAGATTCTTCGTCTCCGAGGGCGTCACGGCGATGAAGAGGTCGGCCTGTGGCGTACCAGCTTCCTTAAGTCCGCTGATACTGGTAGGCGAGACGCACATCGTCATCAAGTCCAGTCCTTCCACGGCATCAGCCATCTTCTGCTCGTCGGGGTCGATAAGCACGATATCGTGATTCTCTTTGGTCAGCAGGGCAGCCAGGTGACTGCCTACGGCGCCGGCTCCGGCAATGATAATTTTCATAGTAGGCTTTTCTTGATATGTTCCACGTCAATGCCGCAGAGGCGGTATAAATCTTTGCACGGGCCGTGCTCTACGAATTGGTCGGGCAGCCCCAACCGCATCACAGGTACTGCCATACCATGGTCCGAGAGCCACTCCAGCACGGCCGAACCCATCCCGCCTGTTCGCACGCCATCTTCCAGCGTGACGATGCGGCGATAGTGGGTAGCCACCTCCGTGAGCAGGCGCTCGTCCAAGGGCTTGAGGAAGCGCATGTCATAGTGTGCGACCGTGAGACCCGGGTGAGCCGCCTCGGCCTGGCGGATGGCTTCGGCCCCCAAGACGCCGATCGGACCGATGGTGAGCAGAGCCACGTCCTTGCCATCCTTCAGTTTGCGACCGCGCCCTATGGGTATCTCCTTCATCGGGCAGCGCCATTCGGGGCACGAACCCCGGCCGCGCGGATAGCGGATTACGAAGGGCCCGCGGTCAGGCAACTGGGCCGTGTACATCAGATGGCGCAACTCGTGCTCGTCCATCGGCGAGGCGATGGTCAGGTTGGGGATTGGGCGCAAGTAGGCAAGGTCGAAGGCGCCGTGATGGGTAGGGCCGTCCTCGCCGACCAGGCCGGCACGGTCGAGGCACAGCACCACGTTCAGCCGCGAGATGCACACGTCGTGTATGAGGTTGTCGTAAGCGCGCTGGGCAAACGAGGAGTAGATATTGCAGAAGGGCTGCAGGCCGTCCTTTGCCATGCCGGCTGAGAAGGTCACGGCGTGGCCCTCGGCTATGCCGACGTCGTAGGCTCGGTCGGGCATCGCCTCCATCATGATGTTCATCGAGCAACCCGTGGGCATCGCCGGTGTCACGCCCACGATGCGTTCGTTCTGCTGTGCCAGTTCCAGCAGGGTGTGACCGAACACGTCCTGGAACTTCGGCGGCAGGCCTTTCTCGTCGCTGCGGATGATCTCGCCGGTCTCGGGGTTGAACTTGCCGGGCGCGTGCCAGAGGGCGCCGCCCTTCTCCGCGGGTTCGAAACCCTTACCTTTTATAGTATGTATGTGCAGCAACTTGGGCCCCTGCATGTTCTTGATGATGCGCAGGGTCTTGACGAGTTCTATCACGTCGTGCCCGTCCGTGGGCCCGAAGTAGCGGACGTCCATACCCTCGAACACGTTCTGCTGGCGATTGATCAGGCTCTTCAGGGAGTTGTTGAAGCGCAGGATGCTGCGCTTGCGCTCCTCGCTCAACCATCCCCACGAGAGCAGTTGGCGCGATGCCTTGTAGCGGAGCCGGTTGTACGTGGGGTTGGTCTGCAGTTGGTGCAGCAGGTTCTTCATGCCGCCCACGCTGCGGTCGATGCTCATATTGTTGTCGTTCAGGATGATGAGCACGTCGTTGGGCGTATTCGCCGCATTGTTCAGCCCCTCGAAGGCCAGTCCGCCGCTCATCGCACCGTCGCCAATCACGGCCACCACGTGGCGGTCGGTTTCGTGCTTGGCCTTGGCAGCGAGGGCCATGCCCAGCGCCGCACTGATGCTGTTGGAGGCGTGCCCTGCCGTGAAGGCGTCGTACTCGCTCTCCTCGGGCGAGGGGAACGGCTTGAGTCCGCCCAGATGGCGGTTGGTGCGGAAGGCTTCGCGGCGGCCCGTCAGGATTTTGTGTCCGTAGGCCTGATGACCCACGTCCCACACGATGCGGTCGTAGGGGGTGTTGTACACGTAGTGCAGGGCCACCGTCAGTTCCACCACGCCCAGGCTCGAGGAGAAATGGCCGGGGTTGTCCGACAGTTCCCGGATGATATCTTGACGCAACTCGCGGCACACCTCGGGCAGTTGCTCCAAAGGCAACTGACGAAGGTACGCGGGCTGCGGTATTCGCTCCAAAAGAGGATATTCGGTATGGTTTATTTCGTCCATTCGATAGAATTTCGGGGCAAAAGTAACAATTTTTTGGCTTATACGTGCATTTTCACCCCAAAAAGAATTACTTTTGTACCATGAAACTGATTACAACCGTCGAGATACCATCTCTCAAGCAGCCCGTGAGCCTCCATAACCGAGTCGCATTCATCGGCTCCTGCTTCGCCGAATACATCGGCTCCAAGATGCGCCAAAGCGGACTGCCCGCACTCGTCAATCCCTTTGGCGTGCTCTACAATCCCCTCAGCATCCTGAAAGTGCTCACCGCCAATCCCATGGACGACGACCTCTACTTCTGCGACGAGGAAGGGCGATGGCATTGCTGGCTCACCGACAGCCATTTCAACGCGTCCACGCTCGAGGCCTGCCGCGCGGCGGTCCTCTCGGCACGAGGCAAATTGGTGGAGTGGAACCCCACCACGCTCATCCTCACTCTCGGCACCAACCGCTGCTACGAGCGCGTCGACACACAGTTGCTGGTGGGCAACTGCCACAAGCGTCCGCAGGCTGAATTCCGCGAGCGCTCGCTTTCCGTGGAGGAGTGCACCGATGCGCTCCAACAGTTCTGCAGCCTGTTTCCACGGGCGCAAGTCGTCTTCACCGTCTCGCCCTACCGCTACACCAAGTACGGTTTCCACGAGAGCCGCCTTGCCAAAGCCACCCTCATCCTGGCCATCGAGCAGGTGCAGCGCACCCGTCCGGACCAGGTCTGCTATTTCCCGGCCTATGAGATTGTTCTCGACGAACTGCGCGACTACCGTTTCTACGGCCCCGACCTCCTCCATCCCTCACCCCAGGCCATCGACTACATCTGGGAGCGCTTCGTGGAGCACTGTGTCGACACCGAGACGCGCCGCTATCTCTACGACTACGAGCCCATCCGCAAGGCCCTCGCCCACCGTCCCGAGGACCCGCAATCCCCTGCTGCCCTCCGCTTCCGCGAACAGACGCAGCAGCAGTTGCTCGACCTCATGGCCAAATACCGAATCGAACTCTGATTGGTTGACAAGTTGACGAGTGGACAAGTTGACAAGTTGCTTCTTTAGTTGACGAGTTGACAAGTTGGGTCCGCCCCTCTCCCCCCTCACCGGAGGCCTGTCCTATTCCTGGGCGTCGTCGCCCAGGCCCCTCCCTCACCCACTCCCGCATTCTGAATTAAATAAAATACATGACTTACACCATTTCCACCATCACCACCCTCATCGGCGCCCACCGCTACGGCACCGCCGACACCCATATCGACTGGCTGCTCACCGACAGCCGTTCGCTTATTTTCCCTGAAGAGTCGCTGTTCTTTGCCATCCGCACCCAGAAGAACGACGGGCACCGCTACATCGGCGAACTCTACCGCCGCGGCGTGCGCAACTTCGTCGTCAGCCAGGTGCCTGAGCACCCCGAGGCCGACGCCAACTACCTCAGCGTACCCTCGCCCCTCAAGGCCCTGCAACGCCTCGCCGAGCGCCACCGCGAAGAATTCTCGTGCCCCGTCGTGGGCATCACCGGTTCCAACGGAAAGACCATCGTCAAGGAGTGGCTCTACCAACTGCTCTCCCCCGACTACAACGTCACGCGCTCGCCACGCTCCTGGAATTCGCAAATCGGCGTGCCCCTCTCCGTATGGCGCCTCAACGAGCAGACCCAGATAGGCCTCTTCGAAGCGGGCATCAGCGAGCCCGGCGAGATGCAGGCCCTTGAGAGCATCATACAGCCCACCATCGGCATCCTCAGCCACCTCGGCTCGGCCCACGACGAGAACTTCGGCAGCCGCCAGGAGAAGTGCATGGAGAAACTCCGCCTCTTCCACGACGCGCGCGTTCTTATATATAACGCCGACGACGAGATGATTGCCGAGTGCATCGCACGCAGCGGTTTCCAAGGCCAACTCATCGGATGGCACGCCGCCGACTTCGACGTGCCCTTCCTGGATGCCGCCGGACGCGAGGATGCCATCCACTGCATCTGCCTCTGCCGTTGGCTCGGCATGAGCGAGGACGTCATCCGCGAGCGCATCCAGCGCCTCGAACCCGTTGCCATGCGCCTCGAGGTGAAAGAGGGTCGCGCCGGCTGCACCGTCATCACCGACGCCTGCAACAGCGACCTCGGTTCCCTCGAGATAGCCCTCGACTTCATGCGCCGGCGCCCCGATGCCTCCGGACGGCAGCGCACACTCATCCTCTCCGACATCAAGCAGACGGGCCTCACCCTCACCGAACTCTACGCCCAGGTGGCACGCCTCTCACAGGAATACGGCATCGACCAGTTCATCGGCATCGGACAGGAGGTCAGTGCCGGCATGGCGAATGTCGACCCGGAACAATGCACCATCGCCGAGGTGCACCTCTTCCCCACCGTCGACGCCTTCCTCGCGGCACCGCTCTTCGCCCAACTCCGCCAGCGTGTGGTACTGATCAAGGGCGCCCGCCTCGCCCGCTTCGACCGCATCGCCGACGCCCTCGTCGAGAAGGTCCACGAGACCATCCTCGAGGTCAACCTCTCCGCCGTCGTCAGCAACCTCAACTACTACCGCGCCTTCATGCGCCCCGAGACGAAGATGGTGTGCATGGTCAAGGCCTCGGCCTATGGCGCCGGTGCCGTGGAGGTGGCCAAGACGCTGCAGGACCACCGTGTCGACTACCTCGCCGTGGCCGTCGCCGACGAAGGCGTCGAACTGCGACGTGCGGGCATCACCGCCAACATCATGGTGATGAACCCCGAGATGTCGTCGTTCCACACCCTCTTCGAGCACCATCTCGAGCCTGAGGTCTACAGTTTCCGGCTCCTCGACGCCCTCGTCCGCGCAGCCGGTCGCGAAGGCATCACGTCCTTCCCCATCCATCTCAAACTCGACACCGGCATGCACCGCCTGGGCTTTGACCCCACCCGCGACCTGCCGGCGCTCATCACCCGTCTGCAATCGCAGCAGGCCCTCATCCCGCGCTCCGTCTTCACGCATTTCGTCGGTTCCGACAGCGAGGACTTCGACACCTTCTCCGCGCACCAGTGGGACCTCTTCCGCACGGCATCCGCCCAGTTGCAGGAGGCCTTCCCGCACCCCATCCTGCGCCATATCTGCAACTCCGCCGGCATCCAGCATTTCCCCGAACGCCACTGCGAGATGGTGCGCCTCGGACTCGGCCTCTACGGCATCCAGCCCATGGACGAAGCGCTGAGCCACAAGCGCGAGGGGCACGACGCCCTCATCCCCATTTCCACCCTCAAGACCACCATCCTGCAAATCCACGACGTGCCGGCCACCGACACCGTCGGCTACAGCCGTCGCGGGCATCTCACGCGCGACAGCCGCATCGCAGCCCTGCCCATCGGGTATGCCGACGGCCTCAACCGCCGTCTCGGCTGTGGCAACGGCTACTGCCTCGTCAACGGCCAGCGAGCCCCCTATGTCGGCAACATCTGCATGGATGTCTGTATGATTGACGTCACCGACATCGACTGCCACGAAGGCGACACCGCCCTCATCTTCGGTCCCGAACTGCCCCCCACCCTCCTCGCCGACGCCATCGGCACCATCCCCTACGAGATCCTCACCTCCGTATCGCCCCGCGTCAAGCGCGTGTACTATGTGGACTAGTTTGAAAGATTATTAAAGAATAAAAACGGCCTCACACATTTAGGGTGTCAGCTATTATTGGTAAAAGATTATAGGCACAGCAAAAGCATCACACGGCTCAACATCACAATAAGAAACATCAGCCCGATGCTTGAACAGGACAACACGAGGCCAACCTTCCCAACAAGCAAAGGACTCCTTACATCCATGCAGGGACAATGGACAGGCAAGGTTGTTAACAAGCAGCCTTGCAGTTTGGCTAATATAACATGAGCGCTAAAGGGCCAGGGCAGAACGGATTGAGACAGGGAGGGTTTTAATATTCTGTCTTATCCGTTTTCAAGGTCCATGCGCGGAAAGGCACGAGAGCCTCAGAGTGCATGATGAAGCGCTGACACAAGTAACGTTCAGCATTGGGTTTCTCCAATTCGCGATAGATAAAAGCATCGCTGAAGTTAATGTCCTCTGCATCCTGCTGAGTGCAGCCGCAGAAGACATGGGATATGCGTGCCCAATAGATGGCTCCAAGGCACATGGGACAAGGCTCGCAAGAAGTGTAAATGGTGCACCCTTGAAGGTCGAAGGTCTGCAACTTGGCACAGGCCGCACGAATGGCACTCACTTCGGCATGGGCCGTTGGGTCGTTGTTTGCAGTCACACGGTTAACGCCGGTGGCAATCACTTCACCATCTCTTACGATTACAGCACCAAAGGGTCCACCATTGTTTTGCACATTTTCAGAGGCCAGGTCTATGGCCATCTGCATAAATCGTTCGTCGTTGTTCATGCTTCTCTTGTTTGACTGATATAGATGATAATACTTCAAAAGACAACAGCCGCACACTGAGGCTGCAAGGTGAGGGTCATGCGCCGGCGCTTGTCGGTCTTCAGGGGCGCGGACTGCGGCTTCTGACCATCGGCACCATCGTGGAGGAGCGTAGTAAGCCGAGCACCAAAGGGTGCGAGGTCAATGGTCAGCGTCTTAGGCTCCTTCGCGGCGTTCATCGCGACGATGTACCACTGGTCGGCGTGCCTGCGAGCCATCACAAGATATTTGCCCGGATAACCATCGATGAAACGAGTCTCGTCCCACGTGGTAGGTACCTGCCGCATAAAGTCAATCTCGAAGGCAGGCTGCTCGGTGAGGTTGCGCGGCGTAAGGGCGAAGTTCTGACCGCTGGACTGGAAAGCCACGGCGGTGGCAAGTTCGAAGATGTCGCTGGTGCGACGGGTGGTGCCTCCATCGTTGCCACGGTTGAGCCGGCGCTGCAGTACCGTGCCCCCGAACTCCATGGAACCAACGGTGTTGCGAACGAAGGGATGGAGGCAGGCATGCTGCGCTTCCATGTCGCAGAAATGCTGGTTGAAGACCAGGTTCTCGCTGGCCAGCACAGCCTCGCTGCCGCAATAGTTGGGGTACATGCGCTCCCACCCGCGCGGGAGGGTGCAGCCGTGGAAGATGACCTGGATGCCGAAGTCGTTGGCATCGCTGAGGATGGCCTCGTAGAGGCGCAGCGTCTCCTGCTTGTCGCCGGCGAAGAAGTCCACCTTGATGCCAGCCACGCCGTGCTCCTGCAGCCAACGCATTTCCTTCTTGCGAACGATGGGGTTGTGCATCGCCTGGCGCGCACACTGCGGGGCATCGTTCCATCCGCCGTTGCTGTTGTACCATACCCACGGCCGCACGCCTTTCTGCTTGCAGAGGTCGAAGAGCCGCTCCATACCTTCGCGCCCGATGTTCTGATACCAACCGCCATCAATGAGGCAACCTTCCCACCCGAGGTCGGCAGCGAGGTTGATGTAAGCCACTTGGTCGTCGTAGTTGATGCTGGGGTCTTGCCAGATAATCCAAGACCACGTGTTGCGCGACCCTTGGTAGTCGATACTGGGTTCATAGAGCGGTTCGACAACATCCCAGGTGACCGTGGTCTCGACGATAGGCTTCAGCGAGGGACCGAAGGTGAGGGTGCGCCAGGGTGTGTAGCCGGCCGCATCGTCATAGCCATTGGTACGGCTGTTGGCAAGTCCGACTTGTGCGCCTGTGCTGCCAAAGCCGTTGTTCTCGCCCTCCATAGGGAAGGCAATGGTAAACAAGCCGTCAGCGGTGGCGTCAGAGAGGTGGCTGCCGCAGTAATTGCTGCTCACACCGGTCTCGGAGATGAGGAGCCAAGAAGCGGCCCCCGACAGCGCAGCCACTCCCCTCTCCCGCGGGAGAGGGGTCGGGGGTGAGGCCAATTTAAACAGACACGGAAATGTCCACCCATGCCCATAGCGGCTCCGGGTCGTGACGGGCTCGTCCCAGATGTATTCCTCTTCATAACTGGGCTTGGTACGCTTCCAACCAATCATCGGGTCGCTCTGCGGACAGATGAAAGCCGTGGCATCAGTGGGCAGACGGAAACCGGAAGCCTCGCCCGTGACGACAATAGCACCTGTTTCGCCATTCTGGAGGAAACGATAGCGATAAGCGATGTTATTGTTGAAAACACGGAACTGAACCGCCATCTGCACGCCTCCATTGCCACGCTGGGGAGCGGAGAGAATGAGTTCCAAGGCATTCGCCTCGCTGCTGATGTCGCGCTGTTTGCCCTGACGAAGACGGTAGTCGTACCTGACAGGGCGCTCAGGACGCGATGCTTTGACAAGGGTGAGATGCTGGCTGAAGTCGGCCACATTGGTGTAGACGCCAAGGGGTGACTCCAGCACGACGGGGACGTCGATGGTATCAACCGGCATCTTTTTCTTCTTGCCTCTCACTAGTGCGGAATAACCGGCATTATACGTGAGACGGCCGTCAGCAAACCTCACATTGAGATAGGTGAGTCCATCAGGGGAAAGAACGCAGTATTCTTCGGTCTGCGCCTGAAGAGGAGATGTAAAGCAGGCCAACGCCAACAAGGCAAAGGAGGAGAACGTGTGTGTGAGTATTTTCATTATATAAAGAGTGAGATAAAAAGCGGCAAGACAGAAGGGCTTTCTCTTTCGAAGAATCTTATTTTTTCTTCTTTTCAGTGTTGAATTGCCAACCACGGAAAAGGCGACCGCTCCGGTCAAGTTCTGCGCCGAAGTAGAAACCGACATGAGTAGGCTGATTATAAGCAACGTTCTGCATCACTACGGAATGGCGATAAACGGGATCGGAAAGGAAAGTATGAAAACGGTATGGCGTGGGGATAGGGGTAACATAGAGACGGAGGTGGCGGTTGTCCTTGGTGCGGCAGAGCACCTCCTCACGCCAATCGCCGATGACGTCAGCACAAAGAGCCGGATTGGACTTAGTGCCGTTATTGAAGATGCAATCGTCGAAATGCGCCAGTAAACGCGTGGAGCGGGACCCGGAAAAGTCATATGGCGTACCCGTGAGACTCTCGGAATTCTCTTGAGTTTTCTGAACATGAGCCTGGCGGTGATATTTCGTCACCGTCTCGTGGTCAAGAAGCTCGCGTAAGAGATCGCCATCCCACCAGATACCGAAGTTGATGGGGATGCGTGCGGTGGAGTCGATGATTTCCCCCTTGGTGTTGCAGATACCACCCGAAGCGGAGGACCACATCTCGAGGCCTGGATTGTCAGGGTCGATATCTGCCGCCATGCAACGGCCGACATCTTTATTAGAGAGGAGTTGGAATATCACTTTTCCAGTGCGGGCATCACGAAAATCGCTGCCATCGCGCTTATTCTCATGGCAATCCCACACCTGCAAGGCGTCGTTGTTGGGCAGGAAGGCCGTGAGGTGCATCGCGTCGCCGTGTCCGAAGCCCGTATTATATAAAGGAGAGCCATCGTGGTCCACAGCCATGGAGCCATAGGTGATCTCGTCGAAACCGTCGCCGTCGACATCAGCGACACGAAGGTTATGGTTGCCCTGTCCGGCATAGCGACGCTTGCCCTCATCATTGGTATCGAAGACCCATCGAACGCTGAGAGCCATGCCATCAAAATCGTAAGCGGCAAGAACGCTGCGGGTGTAGTAGCCACGACAGAAAATGGCGCTGAGATGCTCACCGTCGAGATAGCCGCAGGCGGCAAGGAAACGGTCGCTGCGATTGGCATAGTTATCCCCCCATCCGCGGAGGTCACCACGCTCAGGAATATAATCAGCCGAAGCAACGGCTTTGCCTGTCTTGCCGTCGAAACAGGTCACCCATTCCGGTCCCTTGTAAACAAAACCTCCCCGACCCGCTTTTCGGTCCATATTATTGGGCCACCCTGGCCCCCGGAACTGTTCGCCTGGATTGTTGTTGGCCTGATAGGCAAGGGTGTCGGGGTAGCGCACATGATCGGCGTTAGCATCACCCAATACGTTCCCCAAACCATCTACTGTACCATCAGAAGTGCGCACGAGCAGTTCGGCACAACCATCGCCGTTGAGGTCGGCTACAATGAATGGGACATAGTGCGCTCCACTTCGGATATTACGTCCCAAATTGACACGCCACATGACGGTACCGTCGAGGCGTAATGCCTCAAAAATGGTGGGTGAAGTGATTCCACTCTGGCTATTGTCCTTTGAATTGGAAGGATCCCATTTCAGTACGATTTCGAGCTGCCCGTCGCCATCGAGGTCAGCCATCGTGGCATCATTGGCATTGTATATTACGGGACGCATGTCAGACTGCGCCTCCGCCGTAGGTGGAACAAGTGGGATATCAAGGTAACCGATGGGCGCATTAGCCGGCAAGGTGCAATAGCCTGTGAGTTGCGAGAGCGAAGCTTGAGGTTCTGGGCGCGGACGATATTCGCGACGGCTCTTGTGATGTGATTTCTCGCGAGTGCGGAGAACAGAGCGAACGGTGTAAGTCGTTGCCTGATGTCCGTCGTTGGCATCCATAAAGAACGTTGGATCGTCAGGACCACAACGACCGATGACCTTATCCTCGCGGAGAATTTCAAAGCCAATGTCTATGGGATCGTTTTCAAGATAGCGCCACTGAATACAAACAGAATCGGGAGAGGTACGGAAAGCCACTACGCCACGATTCAATGTTTCGCGTTGGAGCCGTGCAACATCATAAGCAGTTTGTGCAAAGGCCGTAGAAGATACCCATGTGATGAAAAGGATCACGAAGAGGGTGGTAAGATGTTTGATAGTTTGTTGTGTCATAGGTTTTTAGTGTTATCTATTGTGTATGTGTATGTAATATTCTCTTATTATGCTGAGCTCAATGTCTGAGGGGCGGACACGATTCAAGATATATGTTTGCCGGGTTAGGGAAACGCGCTGGGGTGAGCTGCCACTCTGCCAGGAACGGGGTTATCGTTCTCATTCCTTTCGGCATTGCCGGCTGTCAGCAGTTTTTGCCGAGCCTCTTGTAGGTAATTCTCCACACGCTCCCTAACAAGCGCCATCTGAGGGGCCTCCATGAATGCGGTATTCTTCTTAAGAACAACATCAATAGGCATGACGCTATGCTGGTAGCTGGAGAGTTCGCACTGGCGCTGCTTGGTGTGCATGGCCAATTCCTTAATCTCACGTTCGCGCTCCTTCCGAAGCATGGCGCAGACAGGCTCAAGCAAAGGCGCAACGACATTCTCAAAAAGTGTATGACCCTGAATATAGAGATAGGTCTCCTCCGGTTTCAGATGAAGGTTCTGCTGCAATTCGTTACGTAAGGGGGCATAAGTCTTGCGGGCTTCGGGGAAATGACGCTGGAGCCAAGCAATCTTCTGATTGACGCGCCGCTTCAGTTGCGCCAGGGTCTCCTCGGGCCGCCGCGTGTTGACAGAACGGAAACTGACGAACCCGCAGAAGTCCATCATAGTGAACGTCTTATATTTATCGTTGCGATAGCACCAGATGTTCCACACGAACAACGGCCAGATGATCTGGCTGTACTCGCTCATGAAGGCCTCGAAGTCGAGCGTGGGACGGTCGTTGAGCGTAGCTGTGACAACCGCACGGTGCAACGACGGAGCCCAGCACTGGTAACTCTCGATTGCGTAGACAAAGGTGTGGATGACGTAAGGCGAATGATTGATAAAAATGCTCTCCTCGGAAGTATCCTGCAAGAGATAGTCGTAATCCGCATCGACACAGGCTATCATAGCCGACCCCAGATTGTCGGCACCCAAGAGATTCATCAGTGCCTGGCGCTTGCCTTTGCCCAGGGTGTTGCGCGAGGGCAACTTGATTTCGAAATATAGTTTATCGTCCTCGTATTCATCGAGGATATTGCGCCAGAAAGCCACATCATCGAAACTCTCCACATAAGCCACGATGCGCTTCCTCGCACGGGAGGGGCGCAGGCGGTTGGCTGCTTCGAAGTAAGCGGAATTGAGATTATGGGTCAGGCGCTTTGACATAGGGGGAGGAGGGATTTAAAGGAGGGAGAGATGCTCGCGCAAATATGCGCGACACCCAACCGACAGGCGGTGGAACAGGGGGACGAAGGGAGGCGGCAGGCGAACAGGGGATGAAAGGAAGGGAGGCGACAGAGTGAGGGACAAGGCGAAGGTCAGCCGGCGCCCTATCCTACGATGATGTCCTCGACATCGGTGACACAGTCGCCCCATCCGCTCATGATGACGGCAGGCGAGTGGGTGGTAAGGATGACTTGGGCGTTGGGATTGAGGTCTGTGATGAGTTCCAACAGTTGCTGCTGCCACTCGATGTGGAGACTGATCTCGGGCTCGTCCATCATGAGGACATAGGGCTGACGGTCCTCGACGAGCACCGTAAGCAGAATGATGAGCATCTGCTTCTCACCGGACGAGAGGAGATAGGGAGGGATACGCTCATCGAGGTGGTGGAAATAAATCTCATTGCTGGTGCGATCGATGACTTTTCCCGTGGCCCTGAACAGGTTGTCTACGAGATCCTGGAAATGCACTTTCTCAGAAGCTATTTGCGAGGCTTTAGCCTGCGCATCGGGGTCAGCTGCCGTGAAGAGCGACACGATGCGGTTGCTTTGGTTGACTTGATAGTCGAGGTAGCGGCGCTGCAACTGATAGAGTTGCCAGTCAAGTTCAGTGGCGAGCCGCGCCTCGACCACCTTATTCAAGATATCGGCACTGACGATGGGACGATCCACCCCACGAATGACATCGAAGCGCACAGTGTCGGCCTCTTCGGGCTCAAAAGTCAGGTGCACGCCTAACTGATTGTAATCACGCTCAAGCTCCTCCTTCCCCTGAGTCAGGCGAAGAATTGTCTTGCGGAGAATCGTGCTCTTACCCACACCGTTAATGCCGCTGAGCACGTTTACACCGGGATGAAGTTCCCAAATGATATGGCGCGTGCCATGCCACAGTGAATCAATCTCAATACGTTTGATGTAGTTCGCCGTCATATCGTGATATTTTTGTTCTTTTCGGCGTCAAAGTTACAATAATAATTGAAGATTGAGCAACGAACAGGCAACTTTTTTTGTGGTTTTCAATATTTTATAATAATTTTACTTACCTTTGCCCACAAAAAGAACCCAGACTCATGGATTATATCTTCGAAACAACAATGGAAGTGCGTGACTACGAGTGCGACATCGAAGGCATCGTTAACAACGCCAACTACCTTCATTATGCCGAACACACCCGCCACTTGTTTCTGCGTTCCATCGGTGTGAGTTTTGCCCAATTGCACGAACAGGGACAAGATGCCGTCGTTGCCCGGATGAAATTGGATTTCAAAACGCCTTTACGCTGCGATGACCGCTTCGTCTCTCGTCTGGCTTTGGAGAAAGACGGTGTGAAGTATATCTTCCATCAGGCTATCTACCGCGAAGCAGACATGCAACTTTGCTTCCGCGGTGACATCACCTTAGTGTGCCTCGTTAACGGACAGTTGGCCCGCACATCAGCCTACGACGAGGCTTTTGCACGCTTCATCTCATGATTCTCTCATGGCAGAAAGCCCTATAACCTTACTGCAAAGGCAACGTGTGCTCCTACAAATGGAATATGCACACGAGAAGGAGGAATTCCAACGCCTTACCGAGGCCACAGGCATCGAGCGCAAGGTCCGGCGTGGCCTGGCATGGTATCCGTTGGCACTGGGGCGCAGTTATCACAACTCGCTGGACCAGTTGGTGGTGGAAGTGACACGCGAAGGTGGCTTGAGGAATGAAGAGAACGACGAATTGTATGAAGAGGAAAGTCCCTCTCTCTTTGAACCGGGCAAACCCGTATGCTTTTTTACAGAAGACGCGTCGGGCGTGCTCCACGGCACCGGAGGGATGCTCCACTATTTCAAGTTCGTGGCTCAAGTGAGTTTTGTTGAGGAGAACAGGATGGTGATCGTAATGCCTACAGCCGAAGCGTTGGAACTGCTGCGCGGGTCCAGTCGGTTGGGGGTGCAACTCTACCTCGACGAACAGACCTACCGCCTGATGTTTGAAGCCCTGGACGATGTCATCCAAGCCAAGAGCGGACGTCTGGCAGAATTGCGCGAAATATGTCATTCTACGCTGCCATGCGGAAAATTCACCTTCGATGCCGTCCGCTTCCCATGGCTCAACACAAGTCAGCAAGCGGCCGTGAACGAAGTGCTCTGGGCCAAGGATGTGGCTGTGGTCCATGGTCCCCCCGGGACAGGGAAAACAACAACATTAGTTGAAGCCATCTACGAAACACTGAGGCGCGAGAATCAGGTGCTGGTGTGTGCGCAATCAAACATGGCTGTTGATTGGATTGCTGAGAAACTGGTCGACCGAGGCGTGAGCGTGCTACGCATCGGCAATCCGACACGCGTCACTGACAAGATGCTCGGATTCACCTACGAGCGGCGTTTCGAAAGCCACCCACTTTACACCGAACTATGGGCGGTGCGCAAAGCCATCCGCGACATCTACGCATCTAAAAGTGGCAACAACGAGAGCCGCCATCAGAAAATAGCACGACTCAAGGACCGGGCGGTAGATTTGGAATTTACCATCAATCAAGCCTTGTTCGACGACGCCAAAGTCATTGCCTGCACCCTCGCGGGCAGCGCCAACCGATTGCTCATGGGGATGAAGTTCGGAACTCTGTTTATCGATGAAGCAGCACAAGCACTGGAGGCCGCATGCTGGATCGCAATCCGTAAGGCCCACCGCGTAGTGTTGGCTGGAGACCACCGGCAGTTACCCCCTACCATCAAATCACCCGAAGCCATGCACGGTGGATTGGATAAAACGCTGATGCAATATATCGTGGAGAACAAGCCACAAGCAGTATCGCTGCTGACGATGCAATATCGGATGTGCGATGCCATCATGCAGTTCCCTAATCGCGAATTCTACGACGGGCAACTCTCAAGTGCCCCGGAAGTGAAATACCGTGGTATCCTGGATTGGGACGTGGCTTTAGAATGGATTGACAGCAAGACGGAGGAATCCTTCACAACGACTCAACAAGCCTCTTCCTCAAACCAGAATAGTAAAAAGACAAGAGCACAAAGCCACGCAACAGCAGGAGCATCTTCAAGCCAACAGGGAAAAGAATATACTGGCGAAGAAGCCGCCGGACTCTCACGCGCCAACATGGCTGAGGCGCAGCTGACACTGGCTACGCTCAAACACTACTTCGAACGGATAGGAACGGAGCGTCTGATCGAAGAACGAGTGGATGTAGGGATTATCTCACCCTACAAAGGACAAGTGTATCTGCTTAGAAGATTGATGAAACATGATAAATGCTGGAAGCCATTGCGCCATCTCATCACAGTGAACACCGTTGACGGTTTCCAAGGTCAGGAGCGCGACATCATTGTCATCAGTCTGGTACGCAGTAATGAACAGGGCGACATCGGATTCCTGCGCGACCTGCGACGAATGAACGTAGCAATTACACGTGCGCGCATGAAACTTATAATAATAGGTGACCGTTCCACCATTTGCCGAATGCCATTCTACAAACGATTATCAGAATATGCCGACGAATTGACTTATTGAACGCTAACAAGAGTCAGGCATTCTTATGAGCCGGCTGTCACGCCACTTTTATCAATGTACAAAGCTTAAGTTCAGCAAACGGTAGCTCAGCAAACAACTCACCCAGATGATCAAATAGGACATAAACCAATTAAACAACCAAACGCTATGAAAAAAATTCTATTATTCCTCATGACTATTGTTCCATTGACGGCACTGGCCCAGCGTACGCCCACGATGGGTTGGAGTTCATGGAACACTTTCGCCCTGAACATCAATGAAGAACTCATCAAATCACAAGCAGACGCCATGCACAACTCCGGACTGCAGGACGCTGGCTACCAGTTTATAAACATCGATGATGGCTACTGGGATGGTCGAGGTGCCGACGGACATTTGCGTCTCAACACCAAATTATTCCCCAATGGCATGCGCCCATTGGTGGACTACATCCACGGACTGGGTCTGAAAGCCGGTATCTACTCCGATGCTGGCGACAACACCTGCGGGAGCGGCAACAAACATGCGTGGGGTCTCGGCGTAGGCTTTGCCGGACACGAAGAGCAGGACTGCAAGATGTATTTCATCGACTGGGACTTCGATTTCATCAAGGTAGACTACTGCGGTGGTGCACACATGCGGTTGGACGAACAGACACAATACACCAAAATCAGCAACGCCATCAAGAACTGCGGCAAACCCGGCATCGTCTACAATATGTGCCGCTGGGCTTATCCAGGAACATGGAGTGCCGATGTCGCTGACTCTTGGCGCACCACTGGCGATATCTACGACGCATGGAAAAGCGTGAAGAGCATTCTTGCAGAAAACCTCTACCTCAGCGCTTTCTGCCACGACGGACATTACAACGACATGGATATGCTCGAAGTAGGGCGCTCAATGAGTCAGATTGAGGATGAGACACACTTTGGCATGTGGTGCATCATGAGTTCGCCGCTGCTCATCGGTTGCGACATGGCTAAGATTCGTCCGGAATCACTGAAACTGTTGTGCAACAAAGACCTCATCGCTCTGAACCAAGACCCACTTCACCTGCAGGCTTACATCGCCAAGAAACAAGGCGAATGCTTTATCTTGGTGAAAGACTTGAAGCGCCGCGGTGGCACCGAACGCGCCTTCGCCATCTATAATCCCAGCGACGAAGAGCAACACGTGCTCCTGCACCCCTTCACCATTGAATTGGGCGGAAACATTAAATACTACGACTGTATACAGCAGGCGGACTTCGTGACAACCACCGAGCCCGTGCTGTTCACCATTCCGGCCCATGGCACTAAGATTATGCGTGCCAAAGGCGAGCAGCGCATCCCGCGCATGGTATTTGAAGCCGAAACGGCTTATCTGAGCGCCTATCAGGAACTGCGTAACAACCAGAACGAAAAATCGGCCGTGTTCATTGCAGATAACGACGCCAGCGGTGGATACAAAGCATGCTGGCTCGGTTCACGTCCCGACAACGATATCCAATGGCGCGAGGTCTTTGTGCCCCGGACCGGCACCTACAAACTCACCTTCGACTACTATGGAGGAGAAGACCGCACCATGGACTTGGATGTGAACGGACAGAAGGTGGTGACATTAGCGACCCACTCCCACAATTGGGGGGCCAAAGGACGCATTTCAGTGAACGCCACCTTGAACAGAGGACTCAACACCATACGTTTGTACAACGCCAACAACTGGATGCCGGACATCGACCGTATGACAGTGGCTCCCTACGGGATGAGATAAAGATAAAAGAATACATTTTACACATCTTACCACGAACAGACTTGAAGCAAGGGGCCGGTTCGTGGTTTTTTTGTGCCGTTTCGTTGATAAGGAAGACGATGAATCTTGCTGCTTTAAAAAACATTACCTACCTTTGCAACAGAATTAGAACTTTATCCCTCGATGTCAAAAAAATAGCCACTGATTCCATTAACAGGTTTCAAAACAGACTTATTGACACAGGAAACTACCAGCTTCAGAATGAACTACACTAAAAAATCAACTATTATGAAGAGATTCCTTGTATTCACCATTAATGTAGTCTTAAGCATCGGCTTGTCGATGGCTGACGACTATACCTATCCGTATTTGGTTTTCACGGATAGTGACGGTGACGAAACCACCGTAAGCGTTGACGACCTGGAAATCACTTTCAGTGATGGACAACTTGTTGCAACAAACGGCGACGGCAGCATCACACTGACACTGAGCACCTTGGCCTCGATGGCATTTTCAACGACGGGCGGTTCCTCATCTGAGAAGACGGCTTGCGGATTAGCGTTCAGCTCCGCAACAGCAACAGCCCAGATGGGCGAAGATTTCACCGAACCCACATTGACCAACCCGTATAACCTGACCGTGACGTGGACAAGCAGCGACGAGAGCGTGGCCACAGTGGACGACGAAGGCGAGGTGACACTTGCTGGCGTCGGTATAACTACAATCACAGCCACCTTCGCGGGTAATTCAACGTATAAAAGCGGTAGCGCCGCTTACACGCTCACGGTTGAGAAAGCGGCCACCGTGGATTGCGAGTTAAGTTTCGAGAGCGAGACCGTAACTGCTACCTTGGGCGAAGACTTCACCGAACCAACCCTGGTCAATCCCTATGAATTGTTCGTGACGTGGACAAGCAGCGACGAAAGCGTGGCTACCGTGAACGACGAAGGAGAAGTGACACTCGTCAGCGCGGGTACCACAACAATCACAGCCGCATTCGCCGGCGATGACAACTACAATAGCGGCAGCGCCGCTTACACGCTCACTGTTGAAAAAGCAGCCACCGTGGATTGCGAGTTGAGTTTTGAGAGCGAGACCGCTACTGCCACCATGGGCGAAGACTTTACCGAACCAACCCTGGTCAATCCCTATGAATTGTCCGTGACGTGGACAAGCAGCGACGAAAGCGTGGCTACCGTGAACGACGAAGGAGAAGTGACACTCGTCAGCGCGGGTACCACAACAATCACAGCTGCATTCGCTGGCGATGACAACTACAATAGCGGCAGCGCCGCTTACACGCTCACGGTTGCAAAAGCAGAACCCGTGGATTGCGAGTTGAGTTTCGAGAGCGAGACCGCTACTGCCACCATGGGCGAAGACTTTACCGAACCCACTCTGACCAACCCCTATGAGGTTGTAGTGGCGTGGACAAGCAGCGACGAGAGCGTGGCCACCGTGGACGACGAAGGAGAAGTGACACTCGTCAGCGCCGGCACCACCACGATTACAGCCGCATTCGCTGGCGATGAAGACTACAATAGCGCCAGCGCCTCCTACGAACTCACGGTTGAAGCAGCCGACGCCATCAACAACCTCAGCACCTCCACTGCAGTGAAAGTATACACTGTATCCGGTATGTTCGTTGGCAACTATACTTCGATGAGCGAAGCACGTGCTGCGTTGAAGCCCGGACTGTATGTCATCAATGCAAACAACAAGAACTTTAAATTGAATATTCGATAGCCATGAAAAGATATATTTCTGCTTTCATTCTGCTGTGTATGACCACTGCAGCAGTCTTTGCACAGACGCTGAATGTGGTGGTTGGCAATGTGACCTACCAGTTTCCCTCGGCTGACACGGATGTGATGAACTATGCCAACGGCTCCAGCGTCACCATCATGAACAAGACGTTCGCCGTAAACGATATCACGAAGATGTACGTGGACGACACCACCGTGGAAGCGGCCACCGTAAGCGTCACCTATAGCGGAACTTCAGCCGCCGTGACCGTTTCAGGCGATATCGCCCAATACATCACGCCGACTCTATCCGGGGCACACGTGAACATAGCCCAGAGCGATGATGTTGCCGACGAGATCACATACTCGTTAGCCGGAACATCAACGGATGGCGAGTTCTACATGACGGGTTCGTATAAGATCACTGTGGAATTGCGCGGCCTTACACTGACCAACTCCACTCCTGTATACTCTGGCGCAGCCATCTGCATCATGGATGGCAAGCGCGTTGACTTCAGCGTGAAAAGCGAAACCACAAACAGCCTGACGGACTGCGCAAGCCCCTCCAGCGAAGTCGAACAGAAATCGGCTCTCTACTGCAAGGGTCACCTTGAGTTGAAAGGCAAAGGCTCGCTCACCGTGAATGGCAAGTACGCACACGGCATCAAGAGCGCTGAATATATGCAGTTAAAGAATGCCGACATCACTGTGGCCTCAGCCGCAAAAGATGGCATCTCGTGTGATCAGTACTTCCTCATGGAAAGTGGCACACTCACCGTGAAAGGCGTAGGGGATGATGCCATTCAATGCGACCTCGACGGAGACACCAACACCGGTGAAACGACCGACCATGAAGATGAAGACAGCGGTAACATCTATATTAACGGCGGCACCCTCAATCTGACCTCAACTGCTGCTGGTGCCAAAACCATTAAGGCCGATAGCACACTCGTCATCAATGACGGCACACTTACCCTGAATGCCAGCGGTGCTGTTGACATCAGCGATAGCACAGATCCATCATATGTGGCAGCGCTCAAGGGTGGCAAAGTCGTTATCAACGGAGGCACCATCACCGCTACGGTGAAAGGTAATGCCAGTCGTGGCATCGCAGCCTACGACGTGGAAACCAACGGAGGCACTTTGACCATCAACAACAGCGCGAGCACTGCTACCGTAAGCAGTGACGTGAAGGGTGCCAAGGGTATCAAGGGCTTGAATGTCGCTCTGAATGCCGGCACGATAAAGATTACCATGTCAGCAGCCGGTGGCAAAGGCATCCGCGTCGGTGACGGCACACAGTCTTCCTCTAGCGGTGGCGGATGGTTTGCGCCTGGCGGCGGCGGTGGCGGTCCTGGCGGTGGCGGCCAAGGTGGCGGTTCCTCATGGAGCAACATCACCGGCAGCTACACTCAAGGTCTTAGTGACGGCACCGGCCCCACACTCACCATTACCACGGCAAGCAGCCAGAATAGCAGTACGTCAAACAAAGGTATCAAGGCCATTTGTGCCGCTACAATCTATGGCGGTACCACCGAAATCTATACAAGCGTTGATGGCGCCGAGGGTCTGGAATCAAAGACCAGCGTGACCATTGCCGGCGGACAGCACTACTTAAAGTGCTACGACGACTGCATCAATTCTGCTGGCAAGATCTACTTTAATGGCGGTGTTACGGTAGCCTATAGCAACGGCAATGATGCCGTCGACAGCAATGCCGGCACCACGGGAGCCGTCACGATTGGCAACGGAGCCTTGTTGGCTTACTCCACCAAAGGAGCTCCTGAAGAAGCCATCGACTGCGACAACAACTCCTATATCCAAATCACAGGCACTGGCTATGCTATCGGCGCAGGAGCAGCACAGAGCAGCACCACAGGCACTATCTCCAATGCTGTTCAAGGCTACAGTTTCCCCGGCTCGGCCAGTTTCAAGGCCAATGCCTATAATACCTTGGCTGATGCATCGGGCAACAACTTAATCACCTTCATGTTCCCTGTAAATGTATCAAGCACTTGTACATTCATCACAGCCAAGGGCATGGTCAAGAACTCCAAATATACCGTGAAGTCCTCGACGACGGCGCCCACCGACGCTACCACTTCCTGGCATGGCGTATACCTTGGCAGTACGCACACGGGCAGCACGAGTGTGATCTCGTCCTTCACCGCCAAATAAACAGATTTAATGAGGCTTAAATCAAAGCAACGAACAGATTGCCAGTTTAAGTTTCTCTACAACTTCCCGCCCGTCAAATGGCATCATACATAGATTAAGACCATACGATATTTCAATCAACCGACACAAACACAAATAACAGGTTCTATTCTTTTTTATGCTGGCCCGCAGTTCTCATGCTGCGGGCTTTTTTTTGACTTTTTCGGCATTTCTTTTCGTGCTTTTCATTATTATTGCTACCTTTGTGCCGAAAACGTGTTATTTTTACACCTTATGCACCATATTTATCCTTTTCTTCAGCAAATTGCTACGCACAACGACCGCGAGTGGTTCCACGCTCACCAGCAGGAATACAAAGCCGCGCGTCAGGCTTTTGAGGGATATGTGCAGGAGATGATTCTGCGTATCGCTGCCTTCGACCCAAGCGTAGCCTACCAAACGCCGAAGTCTTGTATATATAGGTTCGCACGCGACACTCGATTCTCCGCCGACAAGAGTCCGTACAAGCGCCATTTCGGTGCCTTTGTGTGCTCCCATGGCCGCAAGAGTTATCGAGGAGGTTACTATCTGCATCTCGAGCCGGGTAATTCGATGGTGGCAGGAGGCTCTTGGTGTCCTCCGGCACCGCTCCTGAAACATATTCGCGAGACCATCGTCGACGACACCGACCATTTCCGTGAAATCGTTGAGGAGCCCGCATTCAAGAAACTCTATCCCGTCGTTGGCGAAGACCTGGTGAAGACGTTGCCGAAAGGCTTCCCCAAGGATTTCCCCTACCCCGAATACCTGCGCCCACGTCTTTATACGGTGTGGCATCCCATTCCGGACGTGCTCGTGACCCAGCCCGACGGCCAGAACCGCCT
The DNA here is from genome assembly GCA_024690405.1 of Bacteroidales bacterium. Classification (GTDB taxonomy): domain Bacteria; phylum Bacteroidota; class Bacteroidia; order Bacteroidales; family Bacteroidaceae; genus Physcousia. The sequence goes on along the minus strand of JAILCU010000041.1, from coordinate 1,603 downwards.
CGAAGAGATGTTCCGTACTTTAGCGCCTTTCAACCGATTCCTCAACGATATTTTTGACGATTATGAATAGAAAAAGTTTGGGACAACTGCTTGCAATGCTGTTTGTCCTCGTTATGCATCCTTTCACGCTCAGCGCCGACCATATCGATGTATGTTGGCCTATGACAAACAGTGAAAACCTGAGTGAGACGTCGCTCACCGCTGGTGCTACTGACTACCTGACACCCAAAATGGCACTTGGTGCCTACCTCTCCGCTACCGGATCGATGACGAGCAGCAACGCGGCAGAGGGCTACTCGGCCGTCACCTACGACCCGCCCTTCACCAAACTGACGCCTTCAACACGCGTCTCAGCAAAGACCAACGGACACAGCGTCACGTTCACCGTGACAACCACCTCAGGCCATACCTTCAAGCCTACCTCCATTGAATTTGATGCTGTTAAAATCGGTACCGACGGCGGCAATTTCGACGTCTACGTCAAGAACGGAACCGAAGCCGCGACGGCTCTGGCCACAACTGTTTCTCCACTCCGAAACAAGGTGGATGAAGGCAATCCCAACGGCTACAGCCACCACGTCTATCAACTCTCCGACGTGCTTGTACAATCTGGCAAGGCATTCCAACTCATCCTTTATGTCTACAATTTCAACGGGCTCGACAATGAGAACCCCAAGAATATCGCTTTCCGCAATGTCACTTTCAGCGGTGAAACCGACGAGCCTATCTATGATGCTTCGCATTATTTCACGGCAGCATCCTGCTCCGCCGGTGATTTATTGGATGTAATCAAGAATCTGAAGAATGGTGAAAGCACGTCTTGGCCTGAGAAACTCTATGGAGACCCGACGGATCTCAGCGTTACGGCTGCTGAAGGCTACACGGCCACCATTTCTTATAGCAACAAATACATCACTATCACAGCCCAAGAGAACGGCAAGGACGTGTTCTCCGTTTCTATCCGGTTCGTGGTGACCAATATTCCTCCAAAACCTGAGGCACAAGCGCTGAACCGCGGTCTGATGGCGGTGAAGACAAGCGCCGGCGTACTCGTGAGTTGGCGTTATCGCACCTCAGACTTGGAGGCACAGACACGGTTCCGCCTCTATCGCGACGGTAAACTCATCGGGACCAACCCCATCACGGAGCGTACCAACTATCTGGACAGTTCGGGCAAGGCGACGAGCGTCTATCTGCTGGAAACGCTGAACGCAGAGGGCGATGTTGTAGAGACTCAAGAAGTCACTCCATGGAGCAACCAAACCAAGTATATCACCCTCGAGGGCGGCGCACCTACGGACCCCACCTCGGCCAATGCTACTTACACGCCCAACGATGCCTCGTATTGTGATATGGATGGCGACGGAGAGTATGAGTTCATCCTTAAATGGGCGCCCTCCAACGAGAAAGACGCAGCCAGCAACGGTACGACATCACCCGCATTTTATGCTTGCTATAAGATGGATGGCACGCGTCTGTGGATGCTGCACACGGGTGCTAATATGTTCAATTCCGCCCACACCACGCCCTTCATCGCCTGGGACCTCGACGGTGACGGCTACGGCGAGTTCATGGTGAAGACGGCTCCTGGTGCCATCGACGG